>JACRBO010000776.1 GCA_016219235.1 Chloroflexota bacterium | reverse complement strand
TGCCGAAGTTCTATCGCGCCTGATCGTTGAAGCGAATTTCGCCTGTGAAACCAGGTCCCAAGCCGAGACCTGGTTTTCTATTTCTTTACGAGCGCAGATCGATCAGGTACAATTTTATGCGGACAGGCAACACATGACCCCGATCCCGATTGCTGTACGCGCCCCCAAACAATCTGAACGCTGGTTGTACTGGTTCACCGATCACTGGCTGTTGGTGTTCAATCTGGCCTGGGGCGTGTTTGTGTTGGCGCCATGGCTCGCGCCGGTGTTGATGAAGATCGGTGCAACCGGCGTGGGCGACGGCGTTTACTGGTTCTATCAGTTCTTCTGCCATCAACTGCCGGAGCGATCATTCTTCCTGTTCGGCCCGCAGCCGATGTATTCGATGCAGCAAATCAGTTCAATCTGGCCGGTGGGCGATCCCAATGTGCTGAGGCAATTTGTGGGTAATGCCGATTGGGGCTGGAAGGTGGCGTATTCCGATCGGATGGTGTCGATGTACACCGGCTTCTGGTTTGCCTCGATCGGTTATGCCGCGCTCCGACGGCGCGTGTCGCCGCTGCCGATCTGGGGGTATGCGCTGCTCATCCTGCCGATGGCGCTTGACGGCGGCACGCACTTCCTGAGCGATATTCAATCGGGCGCGGCGCTGGGCTATGGCTTCCGCGATTCTAATGCGTGGCTGGCGCAGTTGACGAACTACGTTTTCCCGGCGACGTTTTACGCAGGTGACGCGCTCGGCTCGTTCAATTCGATCATGCGTTTGTTGACCGGCGCGTTGTTCGGATTGGCATCGGTGTGGCTGGCCTGGCCGTATGCGGATGCCGCCTTCAACGAAGTGCGCGAACAGTTGGACGAAAAACTATCACGCCTGATGCGCGTGTAACATAAATCTACGCCCCCAGCAAACGTTTGAAGTTCTCCGCATCACTCGCCTGAGCAATGGCTTCCTCGACGGTAATCACCTGGCCGCGATACAGATCGCGCAGGGCCTGATCCATCGTTTGCATACCATATTCACTGCCGGTCTGAATGACATTCATCATCTGTGGGGTTTTGTTTTCGCGAATGAGATTGCGAATGGCGGGCGTGCCCGTCATGATTTCGCAGGCTGCCGTGCGTCCAGTGCCATCGGCGCGCAGGATCAAGCGCTGCGTGATCACACCGTTCAGCGTCATCGCCAGTTGAACACGGACCTGGGCCTGTTGATGCGGCGGGAACACATCGACGATGCGATCGATCGCTTCCGGCGCGCTAGACGTGTGCAGCGTCGCCAGCACCAGGTGGCCGGTCTCAGCCGCCGTCAATGTGGCCGCGATCGTTTCCAGATCGCGCATTTCGCCGACCATGATCACGTCCGGGTCCTGGCGCAGCGCGTGTTTCAGCGCCGACGCGAACGAGCGCGCATCGCGGCCCACTTCGCGCTGGGTGATCACGCTGCTATGATCGGTAAACAGATACTCGACCGGATCCTCGATCGTCACAATCCGCCGATATTGCGAGACGTTGATGTGATCGATCAGCGCCGCCAGCGTGGTGGATTTGCCGCAGCCGGTCGGCCCGGTAACGAGGATCAGGCCGCGCGAGGCCGAGACTAATCGCGCACAGATTGCGGGTAGACCCAGCTCGGCCAGAGTGGGTACCTGCGTGCGAATATGCCGCAGCGTAAAGTACAGGCCGCCCAGCTGATAACCGGCGTTGACCCGAAAGCGCGCCACCCCCGGCAAGTCGTAGGCCCAATCGAGTTCCAGATCGCGCTCCAGCGTTGCGCGCTGTTCGTCCGTGGTCAGCGCATTTAACGTCTCCCGCATCATCACCGAGGTCAGCGCCGGTTGCTCCGCCTGTTCGATCAACTGGCCGTGAACGCGCAGCACCGGCGGGCGGCCGGTTTTCAAGTGCAAATCAGACGCGCCGCGATCGACGACGAGGCTCAGCAATTCTTTGATGTCAGTCATTGGTTTTCAGCCTCTTATCCCAACGTCAACCATGCAGCAGTTGCGACAGAGAATTGAAGACGTTCACCGCCGTGTCGCTGCCGATCAATAAGATGAACGCGCCGCCGATCGCCAGAAACGGCCCCAACGCGATCGTCTGACCGCGCTGTTTGCGGCCGCTCGCCAGCAGCAAGCCGCCGACGATGCCGCCAGACACGAAGGCCACGAATAACGCAAAGGGCATACCGCTCAGCCCGACGATCAATCCGATGAAGCCGGCGAGTTTGGCGTCGCCCCAGCCCATGCCGCCCGGCACCAGCCAGATGATTAACGCAATCAGACCCGCGCCGATCGCGCCGCCCAGCAAGTGCGAGGGTAACGCGGCTACATCGGTGATGAGCAGATCGATGACGGCGATGACGATGGCCGGCCAGATCACGACGTCGAGGATCAACTGATGCTCGAGGTCGGTGACGGTGACGGTGATGAGCACCGTCACATACAGGCTGATCAAAATCAATCGCAGCCAATCCTGCGCCGTCGTTGGCGCGAGCCGGGCCGCCACCAGGGCGAATATCGCGCCGGTCAGCACCTCGACCCAGAACACCCGTGAGCCGATCGCCGCACCGCAAGTGCGACAGCGCCCGCGCAGCAGCAGATAGCTGATCACGGGGATCAGATCGAGCGCGTCCAGACGCCGCCCGCACGCACCGCACTGCGACGGTGGCGTCGTGATCGAGCGGCCTTCCGGTAATCGATCGGCCATGACGTTGATGAAGCTGCCGATTGAGACGCCCACTAACAACCAGAAAAATACCAACATGTATGG
>JACRBO010000779.1 GCA_016219235.1 Chloroflexota bacterium | reverse complement strand
TGCCCGCCGGGGTTCAAAAAGGCCGAAATCCAAACGTTCGTATCAACTACGGCTACGACGGGCACGACGCTCTTCTCGCGCTTCCTGCCAGGCGACAGTAATCTCGGCTTCGATTTCTTCAGGAGTTAAAGACGTGGTCCGCGCGTGGACTCTAGCCATCAAGTCTTCCAGGTGTTGCCAGGCGAGCTCGCGTTGTTGGGCGCGTTCAGCAGCTTCGGCTTTGAGCTCGGCATAATCTTCATACGGCAACACCACGGCCACCGGCTGGCCGTCGCGCTCGATGATGAGCGGATCGGCCAGGTCGACGACGGGCAGGCCGTAAGTCACGGCGGCTTCAGAGATGCGTTTGGGTTCGGCCATAGCTGCGCTCCTGCTACGAATTATACCCCTTCGGATGAGCCTGATGCCACGCCCAGGCCGTGCCGATGATGCTCTCGATCGAGGCGAAGCGCGGCTGCCAGCCCAGTTCGCGCTTGATGGTCTCGCTGCCCGCGATCAAAGTGGCGGGATCGCCAGGGCGGCGCGGGCCGACTTCGGCCTTGATGGGCAGGCCGGTGATCGCGCGGGCGGCCTCGATGACTTCTTTCACCGAATAACCCTCGCCGTTACCCAGATTGTAAGTGCGGCTGCCCTTGTCCAGCGCCTTCAGGGCCAGGATGTGTGCCTGCGCCAGATCGTTGACGTGGATGTAATCGCGGATGCACGAGCCGTCGCGCGTGGGATAATCGTCACCGAAAATCATAATCTTTTCGCGGATGCCTAAGGCTGTTTGCAGCACGAGCGGGATCAGGTGCGTTTCGACGGCATGGTCTTCGCCCCGATTGGCCGTCGGCGATGCGCCGGCCGCGTTGAAGTAGCGCAGCGCCGCAAAGCGCAGACCGTAGACGCGATCCATCCAGTGCAGCAACCGCTCGATGATGAACTTGGATTCGCCGTAGGGGCTGCCCGGCACGATGCGTTCCTTCTCATCGATGGGCATCTTGAGCGGATCGTCAAACAGATTGGCCGTGGACGACAGGATGAAGCGCTTCACGTCGTGATCGATCATGGCACGCAGCAAATTCAGCGCATTGGTCACGTTGTCGCCGATATAAAGGAAGGGCTGTTGCATGCTCTCGCCGACCAGCGTGTACGAGGCGAAGTGCATCACGCCGTCGAAGGCGTGCGTGTCAAAGACCTGCTTTACGGCATTGGCGTCAGCCAGATTCCCCAGCACAAATTCGGCGCGCGCATCGACGGCTTCGCGGTGGCCGGTGTACAGATTATCGAAGACGACGACGTGTTCGCCTGCGTTGCACAGCTCTTCCACGACATGACTGCCGATGTAGCCTGCCCCGCCGGTGACGAGAATGTTCATGATGGCTCCTGTGGTTGGTTGATTGGTCGATTGGTAATTGGTCAATTGGTCGATCGGTCGATCGGTAACTGGTCAATTGAGCAATCGGTAATTGGTCGATTGGTTAATCAGTCGATCGGTGATTGGTTAACCGGTTACCGATTGACCAGTTACCGATTACCGGTTACTCATCCACCCCATACAACGAATCCCAGCCCAACCGCTGAATGCGCGTGAAGGTGGCCTGCGTCGCCAGCCGCCCTTGATCGCGCAGCGCGCGGATTCGATCGGGCCGATAGCGGATGATGTCCAGCGGCGTGATCCAGTCGTCAGGCGCGATGACGGCCGCGCGCACTTCCCGGTGATCGGCCTCGGCCTGATGACCCTGATGCACCCGCCGATTGACCTTGCGCAGCTCTTCAAAGTCGTTTTCAAATGTGCCGATCAGCGCCAGGTCCAGCACGTAGCCGATCGAGCCAATCAGCCCCGGCGGCTGCGGCGGCAGCGCGCTGCGCTGCACCATCGGGCGCGGATCGTTCTCTTCGAGTTTGTGATAGGGCGATAACAGCACCATCAGAATTTCATCCGCTTCCGCGTCGATGGCGGGCCGCAGGGGCGAATTATACATGACCGCACCGTCCCAGTGTCGATTGCCCTCGACCGGGATGGATTCGTAGAGGTAGGGGATGCTGGAACTGGCGAGCAGATGGGCGTGATTCAATGCGCTGACTTTTTGATACAGCCCTTTGTTGCGCGCCGGTTTCTCGCCATTGGTGTACACGGTGGGATGGCCGGTGGTGATGTCGGTGGCGACCATGTAGAGCGGCTGTTTGACCTGGGCCAACTCGTGTTCAGGCACATACTTCTCCAGCGTGCGTTTCCACGGCGCCCGATCGAACAGGCTGTGCCACGGCGGCCGACGCAGCACCCGCTGCATGTCGCGCGTGCGGATCGATTCCCACATATATTGCAGGCGCGGCAGACCGCCCACCGCGTAGACGGCGGCATTCATCGAGCCAATGGACGTGCCGATGATGATGTCCGGCTTCCAGCCGATCGATTCGAGTTGCTCGATCACGCCGACCTGAAAAGCGCCGCGGCCGCCGCCGCCGGACAGCACGAGGGCGCGTTTGGGGGAGGAAGATTCAGTCATGAGGGCCTCCAAGTGTAAATTGGTAGATTAGTAGATTGGTAAGTTAGTATGGCGCCAAGTCGGTACCTAATCTACCAATCCCCAATTTACTAATCTACTGATTATCAAAGTATTCCACAATCAACTCGGCCATCTCATCATGGCCGGTTTGATAAAAGGCTTCGATTTTCTCACGCGCGGCGTGAGCGAAGATCAACCGATCGAGTTCGGCGGGCGAAGCCAGCACGCGGTGGAATTCTTCCGGCGCGACGCGATTGCGGGCGGCAAAGACCTCGACGGTGCGAATCGCTGCACCAGGCTGGAACTGTGCTGCCAGCAGATCACGCCATTCGCGCAGATAACCATCGGCGGTGAAGGGCAGCCATTTGCGCGGCTGCGCGGCGGCCAGCGCGAGGCCCGTATCGGCGTTGAGTTGGCGCTGATCGTTTTGATCGCACCACGCGCGCAGGATGTTGTGGAATAGCAGCCGATCGCGCATCGTGTCCCAGCGGGCGTCGGGGCCGAACGCGGGCAGATAGATGTCGCGCACCCAGATGATGTCCAGCCACAAATGGCAGACGTACCCGGCGATGAAGGCCGCGTGGGCGGCCGGGAGCGATGGGGCGTGAGCCAGAACCGGAAACTTCTTGAATAAAGTCTGATGTGGCTGCGGCGTCGAATCGAACGGGATTTGAAAGAAGTGGGTGGCCTCGCGCAGTTGGTTGGAGACGACCTGCACATCGGGTGCGGTATTGCCGAAGAGAAACGCGCCGCGCTGGGCGCGCAATCGATCGCGCAGCGACGCGGGCAGCGTCGAGTCGCTTAGCAGTTGTTCGGCAATGATGATGTGCTGAATGGGTGTGGGCACGGGATCAATGCTCAATGCACAACGCAGAATGCGCAATGCACAATAAACTACCCGGAATTGTACACCGAATGATCGCGACTTCCAATTGGAACTGACGCGGAATCAGAGTATACTCTGATTGTTAGCATCTACATTGTGCATTATGAATTGAGGCTTCTATGGCTGATCTGGCTGCCGGTCCCAAACGTCGTCGTCCGCATGTGCTGGTGATTGCGGCCGAGCGGGTTACCGCTCGCTGGGCGCAGGCGTTGGCCGCCGAGCGCGTGATGTGTCTGGTGGCCGACGATCTGACGGTGGCCGCGCGCCTGTTGGGTGAGGAGCAGCAATTGGAGTTGCTGATCATCGATCGGGTGCTGTTGAATCAACAGCCGCGCGCGCTGTTGAACGTGCTGAGCAGCACCGGTCACTGGCCCGTCATCGTGCCGATCAAAGTTTCGTCGGTGCGGCCCACCGTGGCCGATCGCAAGCGAGTGGCGGCGGCGCTGGCGTTGATTCGTCCCCGGCGGCCGGTGGAACATCTGATCCGCATCGGCGAACTGGTGATCGATCCGGCGCGGAAGCGGGCGCGCTTCAAGAAGAAGCGCTGGGTGTCGCTGCCGCCGGTGCAGTATCAGCTGTTGTATGTGCTGGCGCAGCACGAAGGCAAAGTGGTGGGCTATCAGCAGCTGCTGCGCGAAGTGTGGGGCTACGATGGCAGCCAGAGCGAGGCTCAGGATCTATTGAAGGCCCATGTGCGTCTGCTGCGCCAGAAACTGGGGCTGAATGCGCAGGGGGACTACATCCAATCGGTGCGCGGGCATGGCTATATGCTGGATTTGCCGGGGGTCTGACGAGTGACGGGTGATGAGTGACGCGCGTAGCGTAGACCTCGGAGGTTTCATGAGACGGTCAAACACGGCCCATTGGCGGGTGAAACCTCCGAGGTCTTGACTGGCGATCAACTGATTTTAGGCACACCCCAATGAGTAACGCCTTAAAGCCGTCCACCAGGGCGGCTTTTTATTGCCCCGCGCGAGGTCGCGGCCCCCTCCATGATGTGAACCCCGATCAACCATTTCACCGTTCTTTCACCAAAATGATTCGCCCGAAAAAGTTTCACCGTCTTTTTACTGATTATTGTGCTGAAGTGCGGTAGAATACCGCGCGATAGCATTGGCGTAATGCGTCTGATCGACGAATTGCATGAATCTAATGAGGCAGGGATATGAGTAATCAACCGACCACCCGCACGTGCGCGCCCAAATGGTACGACGTGCCAGACGAAAAGTGGAACGACTGGCGCTGGCAGCTGGCCCATCGCCTGAATTCGGTGGAAGAGCTGGGCGAAGTCATTCACCTGACCGACAGCGAGCAGCAAGCCCTGAATACCAAAGGGCTGTTTCGCGTGGATATTACGCCGTATTTTGCCAGTCTGATCGATCCCGACGACCCTCACTGCCCGGTGCGCCGGCAGGTCATCCCCACTGCGCGCGAACTGGACAAGTTCGAGTCGATGATGGAAGACTCGCTGGCCGAGGATCGCCACAGCCCGGTGCCGGGCCTGGTGCACCGCTATCCCGATCGCGTGTTGTTCCTGGTCACCACGCAGTGCGCGTCCTACTGTCGCTACTGCACCCGCAGCCGAATCGTCGGCGATTCGGCGGCGACGTTTAAGCGGTCAGAATGGGATGCGGCGATCGATTATCTGAAGCGCACGCCACAGGTCCGTGATGTGCTGCTGTCCGGCGGCGATCCGCTGACGCTGGCGCCCAAGTTGCTGGAAGAATTGCTGGCTCGCCTGCGCGAGATCCCGCATATCGAGATCATCCGCATCGGCAGCCGCGTGCCGGTCTTTATGCCGCAGCGGATCGATCAAGAGTTCTGTGATATGGTGGCAAAGTCTCACCCGTTCTGGATGAACATCCATGTCAATCACGCGCGCGAGATTACGCCGGAACTGCGCGCGGCCTGCGATCGGCTGACGCGGGCGGGTGTGCCGCTCGGCAATCAGAGCGTGTTGATGGCGGGCATCAACGACTCGGTACACATCCAGCGCGAGTTGGTGCATGAACTGGTCAAGATGCGTGTGCGCCCCTACTACCTCTACCAGTGTGATCTGGTGGAAGGCGCGGGGCATTTTCGCACGTCGGTGTCGAAGGGCATCGAGATCATGGAAGGGCTGCGCGGCCACACCAGCGGCTATGCCGTGCCGTTGTATATCGTCGATGCGCCCGGCGGCGGCGGCAAGATTCCGGTGATGCCTAATTACGTGGTGTCGCAGGCGCCCGGCAAGATCGTGCTGCGCAACTACGAAGGTTTCCTGACCACCTACTCGGAGCCGACCGATTACGATTCACACGCCATCGATTATCTGGATGCGCAGGCGCGCAAGCGCCTGGAGCCGGGCCAGAGCGGTGTGCTGGGTTTGCTGGAAGGCGAGCGGATGACCATCGAACCGGCGGGCTTTAGCGAGACGCATTTGCGCGGCGCGGAACAACACCGCTTGAACGCTGATCCCAGCAAGTGGCAGCCGTTGGGCATCGGCACGGCCGATCGGCCGTTGTTGACCGACGTGCAGGTTACCGAAAAGATCAATCACGAAGTTGAATAACCAAGGAGCATAATTGTGAGCAGCGAGTCAGATCCTTCGAGTCTTAGCTTGCGCCAGGCGGGAGGTGTGGTATGAGAATCGCCCTCTTGTATAACCTGGCCGAAAATGCGCCGCAGCCTGATTCCAATGCGCCGCACGACGCCCTGTACGAATTGGACCACCAGGGCAACGTGGAAGCGTATGCAGCGGCCTTGCGGGCGGGCGGCCACGAAGTCTTCATGATGGAAGGCGATCCGGGAATCGTGTCGCGTCTGAAGGATCTGAACATCGATTTGTGCTACAACACCTGCGAAGGTTACCGCGGTGACGCGCGCGAGGCGCAAGTGCCCGCGTTGCTGGAAATGTTGGGCGTGCCGTACACCGGCTCCAGGGTGATGACGCTGGCTCTGACGCTGGACAAGGCGATGACCAAGCGCATCCTGGCTTACTACGGCCTGCCGTCGCCCGCCTTCCAGGAATTTTTCAGCGCCGACGATCCGATCGATGCGCGGTTGGCCGGTCGGTACCCGTTGTTCGCCAAGCCCAACAGCGAAGGCACCGGCAAGGGCATCAGCGAAAAATCGATCGTGCGGAACGAAAGCGAACTGCGGGCGCAGGTCGCTTATTTGCTGAACAGCTATCACGAATCGGTGCTGGTGGAGCAGTACATTGAGGGCAACGATGTAACGGTGGGTGTGGTGGGCAACTGGCCCGATGTGCACATCTTCCCGATTTCGATGCTGGCGAACGAACTGTATGAAGACACGGGCGTGCCCGTGTATGGCTCGGCGTTGAAGGTCGATCAGGCCGACGCGTACAAGTATCACTGCCCCGCACCGCTGCCTGCCGAATTGGCCGACGAATTGCGCCGCCTGACCGTAGAAACGATGCGCGTGACGGAGACGCTGGATTTTGCGCGAGTGGACTTCCGGCTCGATCGGCACGATAACAACCGACCGTATATTTTGGAAATCAACTCGCTGCCCGGCATCACGCCGATTAGTGATTTAACCCTGATGGCTGAAGCTAACGGCTGGACGCACGCCGATCTGGTCTACAGTGTGCTGGAAGCGGCGCTGCGCCGCATGGGATTGCAGCTCAACCTGCCGGCCAGGATCACGCGGCAAGAGTATTCGTGGGTGCCGGCGCGTACCACTGTGCGCTAGCGCCCGATCTAAGGAGGCTGCATGTTAGCAGTCAAAACGTATAGCCCGCTCCGGGCTGAGCCGCGCACGCGGCGGGCCCGGTCACGCGTGCCCACGACGGCGCGGCCCGGCAAAGTGCTGGTGGGTTACAGCGCCGTGGAGAAATTGAATCGCGGCGAAGCGCGCGATCTGGAGACCGACCTGGAAACGATCGATACGGCGAAGGGCCTGGCGCACAATTTGTGCCTGGCCGGTTTCGACGCCGAGACGTACATCGTGCACACGCTGGACGACGTGGACCGCGTGGCCGAGCGGTTTGATCTGAACGACCTGTTGTTCTTCAATCTGTGCGAGCACCTTAACGGCGTGGCGACCGACGATGTGAAGATCACCACGCGCATGGACAAGTTGGGCATTCACTACACCGGCGCGCCGACGGCATCGTTGAAGCGCTGTCTGGATAAGGCGCGCACCAAGCACGTGCTGGAATTGAATGAAGTGCCCACCGCGCCATACCAGGTCTTTACGCGCGCCGAGCAGGCTATTCGCGTGCCGCTGCCCGCCATCGTGAAGCCGGTGTCTGAAGATGCCAGTCTGGGCATCACGCGGGAGTCGGTGGTGTTCGATGAGCCGCAGCTGCGCGATCGGGTGCAGTACGTCCTGGAGGTCTATCGGCAGCCGGCGCTGGTTGAGGAATACGTCGTCGGTCGCGAATTCAACGTGGGTTTGTGGGGCAACGGCGAACTGCACACGCTGCCGATTGCCGAACTCAGTTTCGCCAACTGGACCGATCCATATCAGCAGTTCTGTCACTTCGACGCGAAGTGGAATCCCGAGTCGCTGGAATACCAGACCATGCCCGTGATCTGTCCGGCCGCCATCGACGCGGCATTGGCCGATCGGATCTATGACGTGGCGCGGCGTTCGTATACCGCGCTGGGCTGCCGCGATTATGCGCGCGTCGATCTGCGGGTTCGGGTTGACACGGCCGGCAACGGCGTGCCGTACGTGCTGGAAGTGAATCCCAATCCGTGCCTGGCGCAGGACGCGGGCTTTCCCAATGCGGCGCGCGTGGCGGGTTACGATTATCCGGCGATGGCAACCCAGATCGCCGAGTGGGCCTGGTGGAGGCGCGGTCGGCATGCCTGATTTCGAAATCGGCCCGACGCGGGCAGATGAAGACGCAGCCATTCTGGCGATGACCGTGGAAGCCGGCGTCTTTAATCAAAAGGAAAATTCCACGGTCCGTGAACTG
>JACRBO010000778.1 GCA_016219235.1 Chloroflexota bacterium | reverse complement strand
TTTATGGCCGATGCACATCACTCAGCGGCGCGTGATATTACCATACGGCCTTTAATCTGTCAACCCTTTTTGACGTGATTTTTGTCACAGAACGTCGCCGTCATCCAGCCCGCCCAGCAGGCCCATGCTCAACCGGGGCATGCGCTGCTTTTCTTCATCCTTGCCAAAGCGCAGCACTTCGCCGGTATCGGTAATCGCCTCGACTGCCAGACCCAGCGATTGCATTTCCTTGACCAGCACCCGGAACGAGGCCGGAATACCATGCTCTTCAATGAGCTCGCCCTTGACGATCGACTCGTAGGTCTTGACACGCCCCTGCACATCGTCGGATTTGACGGTGAGCATTTCTTGCAGCATATGCGCCGCGCCGTAGGCTTCCAGCGCCCACACTTCCATTTCACCGAAGCGTTGACCACCGAACTGCGCCTTGCCGCCCAGCGGCTGTTGCGTCACCAGCGAGTACGGGCCAGTCGACCGCGCGTGGACCTTGTCTTCCACCAGGTGGGCCAGTTTCATGATCGTCACTACGCCCACCGTCACCGGTTGATCGTAAGTGTCGCCAGTCTTGCCGTCAAATAACTTCATCTTACCCAGCGTCGGCAGCGGATCGTGCGCTTCCAGGCTAACCTGATTGGCCTTCGCCACAACCTCCGGCGCCGGGGCGTTCATCATGTCGACGTCGTGCTCTTTCAGCCACAACTTCAAACAAGCGTCCACCGTGTTCTTATCGATCTGCTTGTGCTCGCTGCGCGCCCGCTGATCAGCCTCAAAAATCAAAACCTGATCGGGCTCAAGTCCATTCGCGCTCAACCACTCGCGCAGCACGATCCGCCGCGCATACGTCTCGTCACTCCGCACCCGATCGAGATCGTAGTCCTTATCGGCCAACAATTCAGACAGGTACAGTTGGCGAACATCGTCGTCGTCTTCAAACGGCTCTTCTTGATCGTTGTAGTCCGGCTGTTCTTTCAGCCAGTCCCAGGCCGCCAGCGTGTACTTGCGCCACGCCACATCGATCATCCACGCGCGCGCCAGTTCGGCTTCGATTTCGATTTCATCTGCGCCGTCAAACACCGGCGTAATGGCGCGGAAGCCTAATCGATCGGCTGCCCAGCCCAGATGGACCTCCAGAATCTGGCCGATATTCATACGACCGGGCACACCCAATGGATTGAGGATGATGTCAACGGGCGTACCGTCTTCAAGGAACGGCATATCCTCAACGGGCACGACCTTGGAGATAACACCCTTGTTACCGTGGCGACCGGCCATCTTGTCACCTTCGGTCAGCTTGCGCTTCTGCGCCACCGAGACGCGCACCATCTTGTCGACGCCGGCTGGTAGATCGCGGTATTCGTCGCGTGTGAAGATCTTGACATCGACGACCTTGCCGTGCTCGCCGTGCGGCAGCCGCAGCGAGGAGTCCTTCACTTCGCGGGCCTTCTCGCCAAAGATTGCGCGCAGCAACTTCTCTTCGGGCGATAATTCCTTCTCGCCCTTAGGCGTGATCTTGCCGACGAGAATAACATGCGGGCCGACTTCCGCGACGATGCGCACGATGCCGACTACGACCAGGTCTTTCAGCGCTTCCTCGCCAACATTCGGAATGTCGTGCGTGATTTCTTCCGGCCCCAGCTTGGTGTCGCGCGCTTCCACTTCGTGCTTCTCGATGTGGATCGAGGTGAATTTGTCGTCGCGCACCAGGCGCTCACTGATCAAAATCGCGTCTTCGTAGTTGCCGCCTTCCCATGAAATGAAGGCACACAACACGTTCTGCCCCAGCGCCAGCTGGCCTTCCGACGTGCTAGACGAATCCGCCAACACATCGCCCTTCTTGACGCGCTGACCCTTGCGGACAGTCGGCCGCTGATCGATGCACGTACTCTGATTACTGCGGTTGTACTTGCGCAGCTTGTAAACCTTCTTGCCCTTCTTGGTCTGCACATCAACCTGCCGGCCGGTGACGCTGACAACTTCACCTTCTTCTTCAGCCGTCACCACCTGCCCGGAATCGACCGCCGCCTGCCATTCCATGCCCGTCGCCACCAGCGGCACTTCGGGCGTCAACAGCGGCACGGCCTGCGCCTGCATGTTCGAGCCCATCAATGCGCGGTTGGCGTCATCGTGTTCGAGGAATGGGATCAACGCAGCCGAGATGCCAACGATCTGACGCGGCGCAATGTCCATGTAGTCAATGCGATCCGGCGATTCAAACACGAACTTATCACCGTAGCGCGCCGACACACGTTGATCCAGGAAGCGGCGCTTCGCATCGAGCGGGGCATTGGCCTGCGCGATGATGTAGCGATCTTCCACATCGGCCGACATGTATTCCATCTCGTCGCCGATGAACGGCACAATCTTGATGTCGTGTGCGGGCAATGTACCAAGACGTTTTGCCAACTCAGGCGTGACATCCATGCCCGTCGCCGCGATCTTCTCATTCGTCGCGGGATCGACCACGTCTTGCTTCAACGTCTGGCCCGCCAACTTGGGATCGGTGTTGGCTAACGTCTTAATCAACTTACGATACGGCGTTTCGATGAAACCGTAAGTGTTCACACGACCATACGTTGCCAGACGGCCAATCAAACCGATGTTCGGGCCTTCCGGCGTCTCGATCGGGCAGATGCGGCCATAGTGCGAGTGGTGCACGTCGCGCACATCGAAGCCCGCGCGCTCGCGGCGCAGACCGCCAGGGCCGAGGGCCGACAGCGTACGCTTGTGGCGCAGTTCTGCCAGCGGATTGGTCTGATCCATGAACTGCGACAATTGCGATGAGCCAAAGAATTCGCGGATCGCCGCCACGACCGGCCGGATGTTCACCAAAGCGATCGGTGTCATCGCGCCCGCTTCGCGGATGCTCATGCGCTCTTTGACCACGCGCTCCATTCGGCGCAGGCCAATGCGCAACTTGTTCTGGATCAATTCGCCCACAGTCTTGACGCGGCGATTGCCCAAATGGTCGATGTCGTCTTCACGCGCGAGGCCGTTGTTGATCTTGATCATGTGTTCGACCACCTTGATCAAGTCCACTTTCGTCATCGTACGCAGCGGCGTGGTAACACCCAATTTCTGATTGAGCTTGTAGCGCCCTACCCGCTCCAGGTCGTAGCGCCGCCGATCGAACAGCTGCTCCGTCAGGAAGCTGCGGGCATTATCGAGTGTAGGCGGATCGCCGGGGCGCATCTTGCGATAAAATTCCAGCAAGGCTTCTTCGGCCAGACTGCGCTTATCGCGCGGACCCAGGTTGCCTTCCTGGCGGATGGTCGTGAGGATGTACTGATGATCGGGATTGTTGTCGATGTGCTCGAACAGGCTTAGAATTTCGTCATCATGGCCGTTCTTCAGGATGTCTGTGCCGGTGCCATCGTCGATGGCGGCCAACGCGCGCAGCAGAATCGTCACCGGGATGGTGCGCTTGCGGTTGAACTTCAGCGTAATGTAATCGCTCTTGCGCGTCTCAAATTCCATCCATGCGCCACGATCGGGAATAACCTTCGACATGGCCAGCACGCGCCCCGAAGCAGGATCGGGATCGGCGTCAAAGTACACGCCCGGCGAACGAATCAACTGCGAGACGACGACGCGCTCGGTGCCGTTATAGATGAAAGTGCCGTTTTCCGTCATCCACGGGAATTCACCCAGGAAAATATCGTTGACGACGTGCTCGTTGGTTTCGCTGTTGACCAGCGCGACCTTAATATACAAGCCGCGCGCAAAAGTCAGGTCGCGCTCCAGGCACTCTTTCTGATTGAACTTAGGATCCTCAAACCAGAAATTCAGGCCGAATTGCTTGGCCTCCGGTCCGTCGCCGGGAAAATATAGCTTAAGCGAACCATTGAAACTCTCGATAGGCGATACTTCGTCGAACAGTTCTCGCAGACCCTCCTCGATAAACCAGTTGAATGAATTGAGTTGGATTTCGATCAGGTTCGGTAATGCGTGAGTATCGGGGATTCGAGCGTATGATTTTGCGGCTAAACTCTGGGTCATTCGCTATCTCCTAGTCAACGTGCATGTGAGCAGACGCACAAAAGGGGGATCAAATCCCCCAAACCGGTTAGCGGCATACAGGCTGACGCTTAATTGATGAAGGCGCAAACGGTTATTATATAACTGAAATCTATCCTGTCAATACCCAATTTTTAGATATTTCGGCCGACTTGCCAAACCCGATGGTCTTCTGTACAATCCACGCGCTCTTAAGCCCGCGTTATGGAGGTTTATCGTGAAAATTCGCCAGCTATTGCTCGGCCTCGTGCTGATGAGTGTCGTTTTGTCCGCTTGTGCGACGCCCCCTGCTCCTGAACCGACACCCACCACCGCGGTTCCAGCCGGTGTGCCTCGTTTTGAAAAGGAGGACTGCTGGTTTGAGGAACCGGCCAGCGCGGAAGTGGAATGCGGCTACTTGATCGTACCCGAGGACCACGCCAAACCCGATGGCCCCACCCTCAAACTCGCAGTCGCCCGTTTTCGCAGCGACAGCGGCCACCCCGAGCCCGATCCGATTGTGTACCTGGAAGGCGGCCCCGGCGGCAGCCCGCTCCGTTCGCTGATTCCGCAGTTCGATGTGTATCTG
>JACRBO010000787.1 GCA_016219235.1 Chloroflexota bacterium | reverse complement strand
CCGTATATGTGACCGGCTCGCGTGACAAGGTCGTGCTGGAAACGAAAGCCACGGCGAAGAAGAAGGAAGAGAAAAAGGACGATAAACCGGTGGAACTGCCCGCCCCGATCGCGAAGAAGCCGCGACCCCGGCGCTTGCGCGGCGAGACGTTCCGCATCGGAACGCCGCTGGGCACGGCCTTTATTACAATCAACATCAACGGCGGCGATCAGCCGTTTGAAGTGTTCCTGAATGTGGGCAAGGCCGGATCGGATACGGCGGCCGTGGCGGAGGCGCTGGGGCGCTTGATCTCGCTCTCGCTGCGGGTGCCGTCGCCGATGAATCAGACCGAGCGGCTGAAGTTGGTGACCGAACAACTCGCCGGCATTGGCGGCGGACGCTCGCTGGGCTTCGGGCCGAATCGCGTGCGGTCGCTGCCGGATGGTGTGGCGCAAGCGTTGGCCGAATTCCTCAGCAGCTTCGAGCCGGGGACGAGCGATCATGGCGGCGGCAACGGCCATGTGCACGCAATCGCCGAACCCGCGCACACGCCGACCGATCATGCCGTGAAGATCGGCGATCTGTGCCCGGAGTGCGGCGAGGCCACCTACGTCAACGAGGAAGGTTGCCGTAAGTGCTATTCGTGCGGCCATAGCGAGTGTTAATCAAATACTCTCCGCGAATGTACACGAATCGGCGCGAATGAAAGCGGGGTTCGCGTGAATTCGCGCTGATTCGCGGAGCAGAGTGTTTCCGCTCTCAAAATCAGCCGTCCCTCGATCTTGATTGATCGAGGGACGGCTGATTTGCTTCTGGGTTAGATGGTGGGCGCGGCGGGCGCTGACGGTTGCTGCGGCGCAGTCTGCGCCGCAGTCTGCGCCGCGTGCGCGCGATTATGCAGCATCTCAAATATCGGCGGCACGCGATTGGCCCAGTCGCCGCGCTGGCCGAAGGGGCCGCGATGACCGAACGGCCCATGACCGAACTGTGGGCCGTGCGCGTGGCCTTCAGCCGCCTGGCCGGTGGGCGGCTCTTCCCAGCCATGATGACCGTGCTTCATGATCATGTGCACTGCCCCGGCTACCAGCAGGATGGGAACGATTTTTCGTGCGAACATGTTGCTCCTTTGTGAGATTGAATTTGGTTGGACAAGTTGTCAACTTGTCCCTAGTATCGCGCCAGATTGTGAAGTGAGTGTGAAGCACTGCCGGAGGAATTGCGGAGGAGGCGAGACCTGTCAGGTGGCGCAAAGGACGAGTGTCTGATCGGATATGTGTGCGCCACCTGACAGGTCGTCTCGAATCTTCGCTAATCTTTTGGTGTAGATTCGTGTGGATTCGTGGATCAGGATTTTAGCGGTAGTATAAACGTAATGGTCGTGCCATGTCCCAGCGTACTGTGCGCGCTGATGTCGCCGCCGTGCGCGGCGACAAGATTCCTGGCAATGGCTAAGCCTAAACCGGTGCCGCGTGAATCGCTGGACTTGTAGAAGCGATCGAAGATATGGGGCAAATCCTCGGGCGCGATGCCGCGCCCCGTGTCGCTGACGATGACCGTGATCCGATCGGCCTGCTCGACGATCGCGCGCACTTGAATTTGGCCGCCTTGCGAAGTGTAACGCAGCGCGTTGGCGATGAGGTTGCTTAACACCTGACGCACGCGCAGCGGATCAACCTCGATTTGAGGTACATCGACTTGAACGTCGGCAGATAGTTGTACCCCGGCGTGATCGGCGGCGGCCTGAAACACAGCCAGCGTCTCGTTGATAAGATCGCGCAGTTCGACCGGTTCGCGCTGCAATTTCAAAGCGCCGCTTTCCGCCAGCGACAACGTGCGCAGATCGTCGATGAGGCGCGACAGCACGCGCGTTTCTTCGAGCGTCGATTCCAGATGAACTTGATCGGGTGGATAGATGCCGTCGAGCATCCCTTCCAGGTTGCCCTGAATCACCGTCAACGGCGTGCGGAGTTCGTGCGTCACATCGGCCAGCAGGGCGCGGCGCTGCTCGTCGTTGGCGTGCAGACGAACAGTCATCGTGTTGAACGATCGGGCCAGTTTGCGTAATTCACGCGGGCCGCGTTCTTCCACGCGCACCGCGTAATCACCCTCGGCCACTTTGTCCGCGGCATCCATCACATCGCCGAGGGGGACGACGGCCCGGCGCACGGTGCTGAACACACTCGCCACGACGAAGAAAATGATCAACACACCAAGTACGCGCACGATACCAATATCGCCAACGGACGCGTCAATCAGGCCGAGCGCGCTTGCCAGGAAAGTAAGAACTGTCCCACAGCCGATCAGCACCAGCAGGGCCAACACCACCAGCAAAACGCCGATGCGCCGAAAAAGGTGTTCGCGCCCGGCGCGCCACGGTCGATGGGGCGGCCACGTTTCGTTTTCGGGCCACCATGGTGGGCGATGTCGGGGGGTGTGATTGCGCATAATCGTTTGTGTGTAGGGGCGAAGCATTCGGGCAGAAATCACAGTCTGAAACAAGCGCTTGAACCGAATGCTTCGCCCCTACTTTTCGGCGAATTTGTAGCCCACGCCGTACACCGTCAGGATGTAGCGCGGCTCGCGCGAATTCGGTTCGATCTTGTGGCGGATGTTCTTGATGTGCGCATCGATGGCGCGTTCATAGGATTCAAACGCCACGCCGCGCACGGCATCCAGCAATTGGGCGCGCGTGAAGATGCGGCCCGGCTGTCTGGCTAACGTCGCCAGCAACTGAAACTCAGTCGGCGTCAGTTCGATCGTGTCGTCGTTGCGCGTGAGTTTCATGCGCGGCACATCCAGCGTTAGATCGGCAACGCGAATGATCTCGGCGGTGCTGTCGGAGTTTTCGGTGCGGCGCAAAACGGTGCGCACGCGCGCGACGAGTTCTTTGGGGCTGAACGGTTTGGTAATGTAATCATCGGCGCCCAGTTCCAGCCCGATGAGTTTGTCGGTCTCCTCGGCGCGCGCTGTGAGCATGATGATGGGCACGTTGGAGTCTTTGCGGATCGATCGGGTGACATCCAGCCCGTCGAGTTGGGGCAGGCCCAGATCGAGCACGATCAGATCGGGCTTGCTCGATCGGACGCTGGCGAGCGCCGCTTTGCCATCGGGCGCGGTTAAAACGGCAAAGCCCGCGTGTTCCAGATAATCGCGGGCCAATTGTACAATCTTCGGTTCGTCGTCGACAACGAGGATTTTTTTCATAACAGATTAAAGTGTACCACGCCGCGCTGCGTTTGCCTCGAGTGGGGCCATGCGCCACTTTGTCAGGCTGGGCCATTATGCGCCACAGTGATGACGACTTTTCCTTGGGCGTGGCCTGCTCCAAGATACCGAAGCGCTTCAGCCGTCTCACTTAACGGATACCGTCTATCGATCACCGGGGCGACTTTGCCCGCTTCCACCAGCTCTTTCAGAAAAACCAGATCTTTTTGGTTTCGTTTGGCCGCTACGCCACTCATTCTCCTGCCCCCGGTTTCCGACAGCCATGACCCCATGAGCATCGCCTGGAAGATTTGAGCCGTGGAGCCTCCGGCCATCACATAAATGCCTCTGGGCGTTAAGGCGCGCTTATAAGCCGCAAGCGAATGATAGCCGTTTGCGGCAAGAATGAGGTCATACTGCTGCCCATTCCGGGTGAAATCTTCTGTGGTGTAGTCAATGATATGGTCGGCCCCAATCGAGCGCGCCGTCTCCAAATTCCTGGTGCTGCACACGGCAGTGACT
>JACRBO010000786.1 GCA_016219235.1 Chloroflexota bacterium | reverse complement strand
GAAAACATCTGCCGCGACGGGCAGCGAGTGTGCGTGGCGTGGACCAACACGCCGGTGCGTGACGCAAGCGGGCGCGTCACAGAAATCCTGGCAGTGGGTGTGGATATTACCGCGCGCAAGCAAGCCGAGCAGCGCCTTCACTACTTTACACGCCTGTATGCCACGCTGAGCCAGGTCAATCAAACCATCGTACGCGTCAAAGATCGGCAGGAACTCTTCGAGGCTATCTGCCAGGTCGCCATCGACTTTGGCGAATTCAAACTGGCGTGGATCGGCCTGTTGGATGCGGCCAGCGGCCAGGTCACACCAATGGCGCAGTGCGGCCAGGCGCACATCCGATTGCCTTTCTCCGCCCTCAACGTGAATGAAGCGCCCTTCACTGGCGGGTTAGTCAGCCAGGCCCTGGCCGCCGGACAGGTTGAATTCAGCAACGACATTCAACTTAGGCCTGACATGGCGCACTGGCGCGAGGCTGCCATGCGCGACAACTACCACTCGGCAGCCGCCATCCCATTTCGGCTGGGCGGGCAGGTCGTCGGCGTACTCAATTTGTATGCGGCCGACATCAACTTCTTCATGGTGGAAGAAGAACAAAAACTGCTGGCCGAGATGGGGCTGGATATTTCGTTCGCGCTGGACATGATGCAGCTAGAGTCAGATCGGCGGGAGGCTGAGTCTGCCCTGCGTGCCAGCGAGGCACAGTATCGCGGCCTGTTTGAACACATGGTCGAAGGCTTCGCGTATTGTCACATGATCTTTGAAGACGGGCAGCCGGTCGATTGGATCTATCTCTCAGTCAATGCGGCCTTTGAAACCTTAACGGCGCTGCGCGCTGTTACAGGCAAACCGGTGAGCGAGGTCATTCCCGGCATCCGCGACAGTAACCCCGACTTGTTCAACATCTACGGGCGGGCGGCCCTGACCGGGAAGCCGGAGCGATTCGAGACGTTTGTCGCAGGACTGAACATGTGGTTTGCCGTTTCGGTGTACAGCCCGGAGCCGGAATACTTTGTGGCCGTCTTCGACGTGATTACCGAGCGCAAGCAGGCGGAGGCCGATCTCCACCAGCTCAACGTTGAACTGGAACAGCGCGTAGCGCAGCGCACGCAAGAATTAGCCGAAGCCAATGCTTCGCTGACTGCCGCCAATGCACGCCTGACCGAACTGGATCAACTGAAGAGCAAATTCGTGTCAGATGTCTCGCACGAACTGCGCACGCCCGTCACCAGCCTGTCGCTATACATCGACCTGCTGGATCATGGCAAGCCGGAAAAGCGCGACTTCTACGTGACGCAGCTGAAAGGACAAATGACGCGACTGCGCAAACTCATCGACGACATCCTCGATCTGTCACGGCTGGAACGCGATCGGGACAAGGACGGTCGCTCGCCGGTAGACATCAACTCGATCGTAGAGCATGTCGCGGCCATGCAGCTCGTCGCCGCGGAAACGGCCGGCCTGACGCTGACCTGCGACGTAAGCGACGGCCTCCTGGCGGTCGTAGCGCGCCCCGATCAACTCACGCGCGCGATCACGAACCTCGTGGCTAATGCCATCAAGTACACGCCCAAAGGCTCTGTCCGTGTGCAAACTTGTCTGCAAGGCGGGCGCGTGTGCATTCAAGTGACTGATACCGGCCTGGGCATCCCCGCCGATGAATTGCCGCACCTGTTCGAGCGCTTCTATCGCGGCAGAGCCGTGGCGCAGTCCACCATTCCGGGCACCGGCCTGGGCCTCTCGATCGTAAAAGAGATCATCGAGTCGCACGACGGCACGGTGGACGTGGCGAGTGAGTTGGATCACGGCACCACCTTCCGCATCTGGCTGCCGGTGGCTTGACACGCGACTTTTTGCGCGTATAATCGCCACGTCAGTCATGACACATCAACGTCGATAGAGAAGAGTACGTTCAGCGTGGCTTTCAGAAAGCCGCCGTGCCTCTCACGAGGCAATTGATGCGAGGCGGTAACCACCTGAACCGAAATCCACCTCTGGAGTTGATCGGCGCTCCCGTTAGCGAGCATGAACAAGGTTGTTTGGCAACGCCAACTTAAGTCGGCGCGCCAGGCAGCGAATCTAGGTGGCACCACGAAGCCCCTCGTCCTAGAACCGGATGAGGGGCGTTTTGTTTGTGGAGGAGTAGACAAGGAAACAGGGAAACAAGTAGACAAGGCAAAAATCTGTGACCTGCCTTGTCTACTTATCTACTTGCCTACTTTTATACTTTACGAAGGAGAAACATGCTAAGCGGAATATTCCCACCCTTGCCAACACCCTTCAAAGACGACGGTGCACTCGATCAGGAAGCGCTGCGCGCCAACGTGGAGCAGCTCAACCCAACTGGCCTGTCCGGCTATCTGGCGCTCGGCTCCAACAGCGAAGCGGTGCACGTCACGCCCGACGAAGCCTCGCTGGTGTACGCGACGGTATGCAAAGCGGCCGCGCCCGATAAGGTCGTCATCGGCGGGACGGGACAGTTCTCGACGCAGGCCACCATCGAGATGACGAAGCGCGCGGCCGACGCAGGCTGTGCGGCAGCCCTGATCATCACGCCGTTCTACTATAAGAACAGCATGACGGCGGAGGCTTTGCGTGCGCACTATCACGCCATTGCGGATGTGTCGCAGATCCCGGTGATGATCTATAACGTGCCGGCCAACACCGGCTTCAACATCGCATCCAGTATCGTGGCCGAGATCGCGCAGCATCCCAACGTGATCGGCATGAAGGACAGCGCAGGCGACATCAATCAGTTGGCGGAGGCAGTGAGGTTGACCAGAAGTAGACAAGTAGATAAGGAAACAAGTTTTGAGGTGTTTAGCGGCAACTATGGCGCGCTGCTGCCGGGTCTGACCTTTGGCATCGTCGGCGCGATTCTGGCGGTGGCGAACATCGCACCGAATGAATGTGTGTCGATCTTCAAGCTGTTCAAGCAAGGCCAGATTGAAGAGGCCGGCCAACTTCATTTGCGCCTGTTGCCCGTGGCGCGCGGCGTGACCTCGCAGTTCGGCGTGCCGGGGTTGAAGGCCGCGATGAACTTGCTGGGCTATCACGGCGGCTGGCCGCGTCTGCCACTGCTGCCGCTGGGCGCGAATCAACGATCGGAAGTGGAGAAGATGTTGAAAGAAGCGGAATTGCTGTGACAGAGTGACAAGGTGAAGAGGTGACAAGGTGATCTTTCGACAGGATCACCTTGTCACCCACTCACCCTGTCACCTTGTCAGAGAACAAGGAGACCCAACATGCTAGACCTGAACTATATCCGTGAACACACCGACGAAGTGAAGCAGGCGATGGCAAGCCTGTATGCCGATGTGCCCATCGACGCGATTGTCGATCTCGACCGGCAGCGGCGCGGGGCTTTGCAGCAAGTGGAGGTGCTCAAACAGCAGCGCAACACCGTCTCGAAAGAGATTGGAAAAATGAAGGACGCCGCCGAACGCGAAGCGAAAAAGATCGAGATGCGCACCGTAGGCGATCAGATCGACGCGCTGGACGCGCAGGTGCGCGACGTCGAAACGCAGCTCAACGATCTGATATTGCGCGTGCCCAATATGCCGGACGCCTCAGTGCCCGTGGGTAAGGACGACACCGAGAACATCGTCACGCGCATTGAAGGCGAACCCAAGACGGCCAAAGACTTTGGCTT
>JACRBO010000785.1 GCA_016219235.1 Chloroflexota bacterium | reverse complement strand
TGATAAGGCTCGCGCTGTGGTCAAGGATTTCGAGGCGTCGCAGATAGACACGGGTCTTCAAGGCGCTATCGAGCGCCCGCGCAAGTTGATCGACCGTCATGCCGCCTGGCTCACGCGTTTGAGGCGCTCGATTTCATCGGTCATGTCGTCGACACCGGAGACCGCCAGTTCCCAATCGAAATAGTCTTGTTCTTGCCCTGCGCTGGATTTTTCAGCTGTCACGGAGTCGCGCAGACTGGCGAAGCCTTGCGGGTATTTGGCCTCAAAGTGGCGAAGTGCGGTCTGGTATTTGATCAGGTTCTTCTGGGCGCGCTCCAACAGCAGTTCTGCCATAACCTGATCCAGACTGAGATTTGGAAACAAGCGTCGCGCGCTATCGGCTACCGTTGCGTAGGCGGCAGCCGGTTCTTTGATTGATTGGGGATCACTCATGGTTACCTCCCGGCGGCGTCATCATGTCTGATGAAAGTATAGCACAGCGTCTTTACAGATAACGTTCGGCCACTTCGGCCACGTGCTTGCGCGCGGGATCGGCTTTCCACTTTTTGAGCAGCGGCTTCGCCACTTCGGGTTTGGCTTTGCCCAATTTGGCTGTGGCCGACGCGACTGCGCGCCACACGAAGCGGCGCTCATCGGCGGCCAGGTTGTGCAGCAGCCGCACACCGTCTTTGGCGTACTTGCGCCCACCGAAGGCGCTCCACACCATCGCCACGTTCCAGCGGGCGAATTCGTTCTGGCGTTTGGCGTGTTTGTCCAGAAACTTCAATGTGAGTTCGGGATAGTTCTTGAGCAAAGCCAGGCTGATGGCAAACGGCCCGAGATTCACGCGCACGTAGCGCGAATCATCATCCATCAAGGGGTCGATCAACTTCAGTAACTTCGCGCCGCGTTTGGGCTGATTCTGCTTCGCGGCTTCCATCGTGGCGATGACGACCGCGCGCCGCACGTTTTCTGAGGTGTGCTTGGTCCATGCCTGCAGCACTGGAAAGAAATCGTCGAAGTGCTCGTTGAGGATGCGGCCCACGCTGACGCCGCCATATTCGCGCACCGCCCAGTTGGCGCTGTCGACGTTTCGCAACAGGAGTTGCTGCGCTTTCTCGGGATGGCGCGTATACACATCGGGCACCAGCACCAACCCTAATTCGTTCGCGTTAAAGTCGGCGTGAAGTAAGGCCCGTTTCGCCCAGTCGAACAATCGGGTAGGTTTCGTTTTGTACTGTGCGCGAATCAGCTTGGCAGCCAGTGCAATATCGCCGACTTTGGCCGTGCCCGGATCCGCACCGAGGGCGTTCTCGCCGGAGCCGCGCTTGGCGAGGAGGGCGATCAGGGCATCGAAGTCGTCGGCATTGAGTGCGTTGCTGAGTTCTTGTTCGAGTGTTAGTGGGGTCATCGTCAACTCTCTGTGATGCGAATGGTAAGTTCCTCTCGCTCATTGTAACTGCAAAGCGCAATTGATCAAGCCGGTTGTCTACACGCTTGACACATTCCGGGACTATGCCCGGCAAAACAGAACCTTGCGAGGGCGGATCGTCCCACGCAAGGTTGAAGATTCAACGCAGGTAGTCAATCACCTTCTCAATGGGTCACCTTGCGAATTGCCTCATACAACGGCTTCAAGCGACTATACATCTTGCGATACACCGTGTGATACAGCTCATCATAGATCGCCTGCGCGGATCGATCGGGTTCAAACGTCTGTCCCAGGTGCGTCATCTCTTTCACGGCCGTTTCAAAATCGGGGTGCAGTTTCAGCCCCACCGCCGCATCGATGGCCGCGCCCAGGCCCGAGGCTTCGTAGGTGTGCGGGCGCGAGGTCGCCAGCCCGAACATATCGGCGGTCAGTTGCATGGCCGCATCGCTTTGGCTGCCGCCGCCCGCCACGCGTAGTGATGTGATCGGCACACCGCTGCGTTTCGCCGTGCGTTCGGCCCCTTCGCGCAGCGCATACGCCAGCCCTTCCAGAATGGCGCGATAGACGTGCGCGCGGGTATGCACATCGCCAAACCCGATAATCGCGCCCTTCGCCTCCGGCCCCGGCACTTTGATCCCCGGCGACCAGTATGGCTGCAACAGCAGACCCTGCGACCCCGGCGGCACGGCGCGCACCAACTCGTCGAACAACACTTCCGGCTGAATGCGGCGCTGTTCGGCGATGCGCTGCTCGTGATGGCCGAACTCTTGCTTGAACCAATTCACCATCCAGTAGCCGCGATAGATTTGAATCTCTAGCGCATATGCATCGGGCACGGCCGAGGGATAAGGTGGGATCAACGGGATCACTTCGACGTACTTGCGATGGGTGGTGTTGATGGTCGCCGTCGTGCCGTAACTCAAACAGCCGATCGATGGATCGAGCGCCCCGGAGCCGATCACTTCACAGGCTTTATCGGCGGCGGCAGCGATCAACGGCAAGCCGATCGGAATTCCCGTGGCTTCTGCAGCCGATCGGCTGATCTGGCCCAACGACTGCGCCGGCGCGATCAGATCGGGCAGCAGCGCGGGATCCATCGGGATGGCCTGCCACTTCCAATCGGATTTGGCTGCCCATTGCTTGCGCTTGTAGTCAAACGGCAAATAGCCCACCTGACAGCCGATCGAATCGACGTACTGATCGGTTAATCGATGAGTAAGATAGCCGGACAACAGCAAATACTTGTGCGTCTTGGCCCACACTTCAGGCTGTTGCGTGCGCAGCCAATTCGCTTCCGCCTCGGCTTGCAGATAGGCGACCGTGCCGCTCATACCCGACAGCGCGAAGGCCAGGCCCCACGGCCCACCGACCGGCTTCAGGCCCTCGGTGCGGCGTTGATCGAGCCAGACCATCGCCGGGCGCAGCGGCTGGCCGTCTTTGTCCAGGTTGATCAGCGTGCCGCGCTGCGTGGTCAGCGCCACGCCCGCGATGGCGTCCTTGTGGACGCCCGGCATCAGCCACAGTTGCTGACAGGCCAGACAGACCGCGTCCCAGAAGACTTCGGGCTGTTGTTCCGCCAACCCCGGCGCGGTGGAGTAATACGGCTCGATAGGCACGCGGCTCATGGCAATCAAATTGCCGCGCAGATCGAAGATCAACGCGCGCACGCTCTGCGTACCGTTGTCGATGGCGAGCAAGTACTCTTTAGACATGATCTCCCCCGAATGCATAATGCATAGTGCATAGTTCATAATGAAAATCCGGACGTCAGCGCCGCTCTGAACGGTGCACTATGAATTATGAACTATGCATTACGAACTATGAATTGAATAGATTTCTTTCCACAGCCGCATATAGTTCATGGCTTCCACGTGCCAGCGTTCATCATCCCAGCCCAGTTCCGGCTGTGCGATGGCGCGGATGCGATCCATCAGCGGCAGGCCGCCCTGCGGCGCGAGGATGCCCAGGCGCACGCGCCTCAGCAGCAGATCGTCCAAATGAACCACGCCTTCCGATCGCGCCGCCCAGCGCAGTTCGGCCCACAGAGCGGGCGCTGTGCCGATCGATTGTAGATCATCCGCTTTGGCTGCGTTGAGCAATTCGGGCGTGTCTGCGCCGTAGCGGCCGAACAGCCGCGCCTGCGCGATCGGATCGAGTTGCTCGATCGCCGTAATATCGATCGCATCGAGTACGCGCTCTTTCGCGTTGAAGCGAGGATGCTCGGGCAAGCGCTTGCGCACCGCACGCAAGGCATCATGCGCCATCAAGCGGAAGGTAGTGAGTTTACCACCCGTCACCGTGAGCAAGCCGTGCTCGTCCCACAAGACAAATTCGCGCGACTCTTTGGACGGATTGGCCTGACCGGTGTTGACTACGGCGCGAATGCCCGACAGCGTGGCTTGCACATCGTTGATGCCAAGATTGAGCGGCTTGAACGCATGCGATACTGCTTGCATCAGATATTCCACTTCGCCCAGGCTCAGGCATGGATCGCTTTGCACGTCGCCGCCGTGATCGACATCGGTGGTGCCGACCAGCGTCACACCCTCCCACGGATAGGCGAACACCGGCCGCCGATCGATCGGGTGCAGGAAACTAATCGTTTGCGTCAGGGGTAGTCTGTCGTGCGGAAAGAAGAGGTGACTGCCGCGCAGCGGCCGTAACTGCGGTGCGGCCTCGACGTGAGCGCGCAAGCCATCGGCCCACGCGCCTGTGGCGTTGATGACGACGGGCGCGCGCACTTCCTTCGTTCGGCCACCCACCTGATCGCGCAGTTGAATGCCGTGAACTTGCCCCGCCTGATCGCGCAGCAGGCCTTCTACGCAGGCGTAATTCAAGGCCGCGCCGCCCGCGTGCACCGCTTCCAGAATGACGCGCAGCACCAATCGCGCATCGTCGGTCTGCGCATCGAAGTAGTGATAACCGCCCGCCAACTGTTCGGTCGTGAGCGCCGGACACATCGCGGCGACCCGGGCGGCGGAGTAATGCGTGTGCGCCCAGCGCAATGCCAGCAAATCGTACACCATCAAGCCCATACCAAATATCCAGCCCGCCGGCTTGTCGCCGTGATAACTGGCGATGAGATTGCCCAACGGCTCGATGAGGCCGCGCCCTTCGCGCAGCAAGCGATCGCGTTCGTGCACGGAATCGATCGTCAGTTTGATCTGCGCGTTGCTCAAATAGCGCAGCCCGCCGTGCACCAGCTTACTCGATCGGCTGGACGTGCCCGACGCAAAATCGTGGCCTTCCACCAGCAACACGTTCAAGCCGGCACGGCTGGCTTCGCGCAGGATGCCCGCGCCCGTGATGCCGCCGCCGATCACGATCAAGTCCCATTTTTGATCGAGATCGCTCCTGAGTCTATCGCGCCAACCTTTGCTCCACATCGTG
>JACRBO010000784.1 GCA_016219235.1 Chloroflexota bacterium | reverse complement strand
TGGAATTCAACCTGGTGCAGGCCATGGCCGCTCAGCCGGGCCGCGCCTTCTCGCGCATGGAACTGCTCGACGCCGCGCAGGGCGAAGCCTACGAAGGCTACGAGCGCAGCATCGACGTGCACATCAAAAATCTGCGGCAGAAACTCGGCGACGACCCGCGCAACCCGACGTACATTCTGACGGTGTACGGTATTGGCTACAAGTTCAATGAGGACTTGACAAGATGACAGGATGAAGAGATGAAGGGATGACAAGATGATCTCTTTAACAAAATCATCTTGTCACCTTGTCATCTCGTCACCTTGTCATCTTGTCACTCAACAGCACCCAAATGAAACTCAGTCTCTTCTGGAAACTCATGCTCTCGTTCGCGCTCGTCGTCGCCATCGGCCTCGGTGCGATCATCGTCATCGCCAATCAGATCACCAATCAAGAATTGATGTCCTTCATGATGGGGCAAGATCAGGGATCAATGATGGGCGGCGGGCTGGGGCAAGGTCAAGGCGCGATGCACGGCCCGTCACAAATGCAGCAGCGCACGCTCGATCGCGTCAATCAGGCCGTGATCATCGGCGGCGGAGTCGCGCTGCTGGCCGCGCTCGTGATCGGTTTCGTCGTCTTTCGCGCCATCACCCACCCGATCGATCAGCTCAGCCACGCGGCCCATTCGCTGGCGCGCGGTGATCTCAGCGCCCGCGTCGTCACGACGGCACAACCCTCGCGCCTGGGCGACGACGAACTCACCGAACTCGGCGCGACCTTCAACGTCATGGCCGATTCTTTGCAGAAGGCCGAAGCGCTGCGCCGCGACATGACCGCCGACATCGCGCACGAACTGCGCACGCCGCTGGCCGTGATGCGCGGCAACCTGGAAGCGATGCTGGACGGCGTCTATCCGCCCGATGCCGAACACCTGCAGCCCGTGCTCAATCAAGTCCACCTGCTCACACGCCTGGTCGAAGACTTGCGCACGCTGGCGCTGGCCGAAGCGGGTCAATTGCCATTGACCAAACGCCCGACTGATCTGGGTCATCTGATTGAAACCACGCTCGCGTCATTTCAAGCCCAGGCCGCCACGCAGCGCATGAATTTGACGGCCGCCGCGCTCGATGAACTGCCCGCGATCGACCTCGATCCCGATCGGGTGCAGCAAACCATCGGGATATTGATCGCCAACGCTTTACGCCACACTCCCGCCGATGGCTCGATCAAAATCGCGCTGCGCCGCGACGCCGGACAGGCTATAATCGAGGTGGCGGATTCGGGTGTGGGCATTCCCCCCGACGACCTGCCGCACATCTTCGAGCGTTTCTATCGCGCAGACAAATCGCGTTCGCGGGAAAGCGGCGGCTCTGGCTTAGGCTTAGCCATCGCCAAAAGCATCGTGCAGGCACACGGCGGAACGATCGGCGCAACGAGCACAGTCGGCCAGGGATCAACCGTGCGTTTTACGCTGCCGCTAAAACCTAACAAGATGACTTGATGACAAGATGACTGTTTTTCATGCATCTTGCATCTTGCATCCTGCATCCTGCATTACGCAGTACGTATCACTCGTCACTCATCACTCGTCACTCATCAAGGACAACCATGACCGAAGAAAACTTCATCAAACTCGATTCGTTTCTCAAGTGGCAGAATATGGTGGATACGGGCGGGCACGCCAAAGTCGTCATTCAAGACGGCGAAGTGCGCGTCAACGGCAAAGTGGAAACCCGACGGGGACGCAAACTCGTCAACGGGGACAAAGTGACTTACAACGGAAAGTCAGTAGTGGTGGAACTGTGACGCTGCTCGCGGCGGATAGCCATATCCGCCGTTCATACGCTGGATCGTCTAGTCAATGGACCGCCCCAACCCCAGCTGCTCGTAGAGATCGGGCGATTTGATGCCCACGTACTCCAACTCGATGATTCGCGCTTCATCATCGACGTGCCAGACCAGACGAAAATCACGCCCCAACCACAGTCGAAACCGGCCAGGGTGCCCGGCCAGTTCGCGACTGTGTCTGGGACGCGGGGTTATGCTCAACGCCGCAATTTCCTGCCGTGCCAGACTCTTGATGTGGCCCGGCAATCCGGCAAGTTGCTGCCGGAAAAATCGGGTATAGGTGATGCGATACGGCGTCAGTGACGGCGGCGTTGACGGCGTCATAGATCAGACGTATCCGCCAGGAAATCGTCGGCCGACTCATGAATGATCTTCTCGCCTGGATGTTTAGCTTGATAGGCGTGATTGGCTTCCACCGCCGCCCACAGGCCCGCATCTTCCGACGTGTCATCAAGTTCAACTTCGCTGTGCTCCGCCTGATATTCTAAAAACTCAATGAACGTCAGGACGTCCGGCAGTTTTTGAGACGGCACTCGCCGCAAGGCTGACACAACTTCTTCCACGGTAACATTGGCTGTACCCATCGTGCGCCTCCTGATCAAGTGCCGCCCAATGCCCACAACACCGGCTCGCTAACCTCAACCTTGAAATCGATCGTCTTCAGCCAGTCCGCGCGGCCCGCCTCCAGCGACAGCACCAGAAACTCCAACATCCGGCGCGCGTCTTCCGCCGAGACCACCACCGGCGACAGGCGCACTTGCGCGGGCCGCGGCCCGGCCTGCAATTGAGGCTGCTTTTGCAGCATCTCCAGCCCGTCGCGCTTGAGCGCCTGCAAGGACAATTCCCACGCGGGCACGAAGAACGATCGGGGCTGCGCCCAAAACGCGAGGGCTTCCTCGCGGCGATTGCCGCTCTGCGCCTCGCGCCGATTGATCTGCACGCGCCCCTCAAACACCCACCACGGCTGATACTGCGCCGCAGCCGTTCCACTTACTGAAAACCGGAGTTCGATCGGTTGCAGACCCTCATCGGTGATGGCAATGGCCGCGCCGCAGTTGCCGCACGCGATCACCAGATCGTCGTCATTGGGCGCCAGCGCGTTGTTGCACGATGGACATCGCAGCGCGATCAATTTCATTTCAGCAACCTCGTCACTTCGCTCAGCATATCGCCGCCTGAACCCAACACCGAATTCAATATACCGGCGGCCTCTTTGGTCGAAGCCGCTTTCTTCGCCGACTGATCGATCTGCTCCACTTCTTCGCCGTAGCGGAACGCGCGATAGCCGCCCGCCATCGCCGCCAGACCGATGAGCGTGGGAACGAACAGGATAAACCACGCATCGTTGTCGCTGCTATCCATCAGCGCCAATGCCTGAAAGGCAAAGGCCGTGCCATGCACCAACAACAAGTTTCCGATCGACATGCCGCCCACCAGCGCCGCCGCCCGATACAAAATGTTGCCGGGCGCTTTGCCATACAACACCTTGTTTTGCACGCCGTCGACCACCACCTGATAGTTGCGCTTGCGATAGTGATAGCGCACCACCCAGAGCGGATAATACACGATGGAGAGCCGCTCGCGCAGCACGTGAAATTTCTCGTAATGCGTCTGCGTCAGCGATTTCTTGCTGCGCGCCCGATACGTGAAGTGATCGGTCGCCTCGGCCGCCGCGTCCGTCCACGATTCCGACGGCTCGAACACCATGCCCTCGCGGCTCAACACATCTTGATTGAACGGCTCAAGGCCGGTGTGCGGCATGGCGATGCGCTGCACGCCGAACTCGGACACATCGGCGGCGGCGTCCGCCCATTGCATCTCTTCCAATACTTCGGCTTCCACGGGGCGCGTGCTCTTGTCGCCGGATTTCTCGCGGCCCAGCCGCCAGCCCGCCACATAAGCATCGACGCGCCAGAACGGCAGATAGGCCAGAAACACTTCCTTGATCTCGGCCTGCTGCTTCAAGCCGATGGCTTTATTCATGCCGCTAAAGAATTGCGTGACGGTCTCAACCGCCTGTGTCCGATCGATCTTGCGCCGCACCTGCCAGCGCCGCACACCGCGCTCACCCTGCACCAGCGATTTTTGTTGGCAAGCCGGGCACGTCACGATCCGCGCGCCGTCGGGCACGGGCACGGCACTCGCACAACTGGGACACGTTAGGCCTCTGGTTTGATCGGTCATGATTGCTCGTTCAGTACGTCATTGCGAGGAGGCAGCAGGCCGGCGAAGCAATCTCGCACCATACTGGCCGTAGATTGCTTCGCCGCGACGCGGCTCGCAATGACGCGATAGATTACACCGTCGCCGAGACGGTCGCCGCCAGCGCAAAGAACACGACGGCGAGAATCGGCGCACCGATGATGAAGATCAAGAAACTCACAAACAACGATAAGAGCGTCAACACAAAATAGGCCGCGAAACACGCGCCGCCGATCGCCAGATACGGCACTTCCCACTTGGCCGGATACACATTGGCAAACACTTTGCTGGTGGCCGCATCGACGACGGCCGTGTAGCGCTTGCCGTTGAAGTCGTATTTGCACAGATAGATCGGCAGATGCACCAGCGCCGTCTCACGGATCATCTCCGGCGACAGTTTCTGATCATCGCTGAGCCACTGCTGCATCATCTCGAACGGCACCGTGGGCGCAATCGCCGCCGCCTGCGCGCTCGAATCGAACGGGACCAGATCGGCCGCCGGGATGTTGAGCTGCGTGAGTTCGCTGACCGACAGCGCTGCCGCCGGTTTCAACAGCACGCGCTCTGCGCCGTTTTGATTGGCGCGCACCAGCCACATGGGGAAATACTCAAACGACGGCGTGCCGATCTTCGCGCGTTGATCGAGGCCCTTCACCGTGGCATTGCCCGCCATCCAGCGGCGTAAAGCCGACAACGCGCCGTCTTCTCGAATCGTCGTGCGCACCTGATAATGAAACAACGCCCGCGACTTGTCCACAAAATTCGTCGCGCCGCAGGAGGTGCAGGTCACAAACTGCATCCCCTGCTCCACGGCCAGTGGGGCCGCGCATTGCCTACAGTTGATTTGAGTGGCTACCATTGCGTCCGCCAAACCAGCCTCCTCTTTCACGCACCACGCAACACGCAACATCCGTGTTTCGTGTTGCGTAGTGCGTGATGATTCACAGCCTCATCAGCCGCTCCATCTCCGCCCGAATCTTCTCCACCGTCGGTGTGACGGCGTGCATCAGATTGGCATTGTACGGAATTGGCACATCCAGTGTCGCCACGCGCACGATGGGCGCATCCAGATCGAAGAATGCTTCTTGCGCAATCGTCGCCGCAATCTCCGCGCCAAAGCCGCCCGTGATACCATCCTCGTGCACGATGAGACACTTGCCCGTCTTCGCGATTGATTTTAGCACAGTTGATCGATCCCAAGGCACGATCGTTCGCAGATCGATAATTTCGATTCCATGTAGGGGCGAGGTAACCTTGCCCCTACCGGCGGCTTCCGCCGCGGCCGCTTCCGCGCACCGATGAACCATCGCCCCCCATGTGACCACCGTGAGATCGTCGCCGCTCGCGATCACACTCGCCACACCAAACGGCAGCACGTAGTCATCGCCGGGATATGGTCGCCTCGCGGGCGCAGTGTCGAGCAGCGCACGATGCTCGTAGAAAAAGGTCGGATCGTTCCCGCGCAGTGCGGTTCTCAACAAGCCGACGGCATCTTCCGCATTCGACGGAATGGCGATGCGCCAGCCGAGGCTCTTCGCATGCACCGCCTCGCCGCTGACACTGTGCCACGGATCACCGGTTTTGCGCCCAAAGCCGACGGGGATGCGCACCACCATCGGCGCGGCGAATTTACCCAGCGTGCGCCAGCGCAGTGTGCCGATGTTATTGATCTGCTCCATCGCGGGATCGGCGTACTTGCGAAATTGAATCTCCGGCACGGGCATCAGCCCCGCAAAGGCCAGTCCCGCCGATCGACCGATGATGCCGTCTTCGTTCAACGATGTATCAAGCACGCGCTCTGCGCCGTACTTCAACTGCATATCCGTCGTCGCGCCGTGCACGCCGCCCTTCACGCCCACATCTTCGCCAAAGATCAACAACCTCGGATTGGCGATCAGTTCCACCTCCAGCGTGCGCTTCACCGCATCGAGCAGATTCAATCGGACACGGCCCTCCCCCTCTCCTGAAATCATCTGTACGATTTCAGGAGAGGGGGAGGGGGGGTGAGGCGCAGTGCCTTCATAGAAGACGTGTCGTGTCGCAGTTGCCGGATCAGGCTCAGGCTGCGCCAGCACTGCATCACAGGCCGCGCGCACTTCTCGTTCGACTTGCGCTTCCAACTGCGTCCACTCGTCGTCCGCCATGATCGAGTTGGTAATCAAGTACGCCTTCAACTTCAACAGCGGATCGCGCGCGGCTTCCGCCTCACGTAAGTCCTTCGCTTTGTACGATTGGTTATCGACAAAGGAATGGCCGTTGAGGCGCGGCACACTCAATCGGAGCAGCGCCGGGCCGTTGTTGGCGCGCACGTGCGAAACGGCCCGATCGATTTTGCTGGCAGCCTCGATCGGATCGGTGCCATCGCCTTCCAACACACAGAGATTGCCGAACGACGCGAGGTTTTTGGCAATGTCCCCACCGGGCGTTTGATACGCACTTGGCACACTGATACCGTAGGCGTTGTCTTCTATGAAGAACAAATACGGCAGATTTTGCGTCGTCACGATGTTGAGCGCGGCCCAGAAGCCGTTGGCCGCCGTGGAGCCGTCGCCGCCGCAGGCCACGACGATTGAGCCGGCCCAATCGTCTTCGTGGAGCACGCGCTGATGATAGCGAATGGCCTGCGCCCAGCCGACGGCAGGCGTGTACTGCGAACCCACATCGCCGGCGGTAGGCAGCACCAACGCGCGCCCGCGCCGATCGAGCATGTGTACCACGCCGATGTCGCGCCCGCCGGTGGGGCTACCAGCCTTCGCCATCGAGCCGGCCAGCGCCTCCCCGACACTTAGACCGCTTGCAAACAACAGGGGCCGTGAACGATAATAGACGCCGGCCGCATCGTGGGGATGGTCAAGGGAGAGACCCAGCAGCGCCTGCGCCAGTTCGTGCCCGCGCGCCGAAAACTGATACGTCACTTTGCCGTTTGGCGCCAGCTCCGTCTCTTCGAGCTGATCGACGGTGCGTGACGTCAACACGTAACGCGCTACTGCGCGCCAGTCCATTGTTGTCTGGAGCATAGTCTTCTCCCTGGCAAAGACAGTGGTGAGTGATGAGTGGCGGGTGGTCAGTGATCGGTGATCAATCGCCTTTTTCACTCATCACTCGTCACTCCTTATGCACTGTGCATTGTGCATTATGAATTATGCATTGTGCATTCAAATTATAGCCCAACTGACTATGACATCGCCTGAGACCCACTTGCTGATGCCGCTTGCTCTGCTCGCTCTCGCAGCCTGCGCCGCGCCGATCACACCGATGCCCACACCTACGCTCGATGTTCGCCCGATCACGATCGTTACCTTAGGCGACAGTCTCACCGAGGGCGACAAGGATGATTCAAGCGACGGCGGCGGGTGGCCCCGGCGCATCCGATCGGTGATCTCAGCCCAACGGCCCGGCTCGCAGGTCATCAACTTCGCGCGCGCGGGCTGGACTTCAACCGATCTGTTGTACGGCGCAAACGGTGAGCCGAACCAGATCGATCGGGCGGTAGACACATTGCGTCGCGCCGCTGGCGTGAAAATCGCCACCGTGTGGATCGGCGCGAACGATCTGTTCTACCTGTACGAATTCGGCGATCCCACACCCGACGAAGAACGCGTCGATCGCGATCGCTTCATCGCCAACCTCGACGAAACGCTGCGACGGCTAAGCGAAACCGGGGTAAAAATCTTCGTGGCGCAGATCGGTGACCCGGTCACGTGGGGCGCACCGCAGGGCGGTCTCTTCTTCTCCACCACACCCGACGAATGGTCGCGCCTGTCGAAACAAGCCGCCGCGTATGATGCCGCGCTTCAACTGCTCGCGGCCAAACACACCGCCACCCTCGTCGATGTTCATGCCACGCACGTTTTCACCACGCCCTCACTCATGGACCCCGACGGCATTCATCCCAACGCGCGCGGCTACGACGCGCTGGCGGGGTTGTGGCTGAAAATGCTGACTAGATGACAAGGTGAAAGGGTGAGGGGGTGACAGGGTGATCCGTTGCGCGAGATCACCCCGCCGCGCACTTCGCGGCGCGTCACCCTGTCGCTCTGTCGCTCTGTCAACTCTACGAACTTAGTCAGCCTGCCAGCTGTATAATCGCCATCCGGTGACTTACAGCGATGACCACGCAGCCCGATCAGATTGAGTCCAATCTAGAGCAGATTCTGACGACGGTCGCAGCGCGGCGAGGCGTACCCTTTGCGGCCAACCTGCGCCCCATCCTGCTGGCCAACCTGGAGCGCGGGCGCATCGACTTCTATTTGAACAACCATGCTCAGGCGCAGCTGCACGAGTATGTCTGGCGCGTGGCCGACTACTACGTTCGTCTAAGCCCCTACCTGCGCACACTCCAACAGACAAAATCACCCGACGTATGGGAACCGCTGTTACAGACGCTGCGCCAGTGGGCCAGCACTCTCCTGCGGCACACGCCCGGCCTCGCCGGTGATCCGGATCAGTTGTCACCCGAATACGCCGCGGCCGCCGCCGAAAAACTTCTGACGGCCTACTTTCCCTACGATACCGAATTTGATCCCTGGGCGTATGTCCTGGTGAGAAACGTGTGCCGTCAACTGCTGCGCCGCGAGCGCCCGCCGATTGATCCCATCGACGACGACCAGGTTGCCCAATTGCCCGATCTGAGGCATGCCGACGTTGAACGCGCACGCGACCTTCGCCGGGAGTTGCTGGGCGTGATCGAACAACTGTCATCCGACGCCCGCCGGCAATTGATTGTGTTACACTACTTTCAGGGCTATTCGCTGCCCGACATCGCCGCCCGGCTGGGCAAAACGATGTCGGCCATCTACAAACTTCACTTTGACGCGCTGGCCGAGCTAAGAAAGATTTGGGCCGGCAAAGAGCATATTGATGAGTAGCAATCTCCATTCGGCGCCGGCCGGGCCGCCGGACGCTCTGGCCACTCTGCGGGCCTTACTCAATCAACCTGACAACTGGCCGGAGCAAGCCGACCGGCTGCTGGCTCATTTGGACCAGTCTTCACGATCTGGCGACTGGCCTGACTATGAGGATGAGACTTTGCTGTCACTGGCAGTTGATGACGCCCTGAAAGGCATCGATATTTCAAGACGGTATCCAGCCTTCTTCCAACGCATGCTGGTCGATCACGATCTGCGCCAGGCATTTCTGGACACATTGGGGGCGCTAGACAGCCAGGCTGTCCCAGCCTCGGTCAGTCCTCAGCTCAGTCTCGATTTCTTAAGCACCTCCTCCCGCCGGCTCATTCGCGAATTTGTATCACCTGCCCGCTGGCGGCTCGTCTGGCAAGCGGCTCTCGATCAGATTCAGCAGATTTTCTTTTCGGCCGACCAGTTCCAGCCAGCGTATCGCTCCGATGACTATCTCGAAGACGCCTGGTTCACGCTCTTTCGCAACGAGATTGACATCGATCAGGCGCACGTCAGCGTCGTCCTGGAAGCCGTGCGGCTGATCGCCACGCCCGATCAATTGCAGCTGCACATCGCCGTGGGCGTCACACCCGATCAAGCCGCCACCACCGATCGGCTGCCCGACTTGCGCGCTCAACTGATCTGGGGCACATACGATCAGGCCGTGACCATCACGCAGCGCGGCCGGGCGACTTTTCCGCCGTTGCCGCTCAATCTTGTCCTGGACGAAACTCATCAACGCGTCGCCTCAGATTTGCGGTTAATCGTCGAACCTGCGCTATAATCCGGGCGTGACCTACGTCGCCGGAATCCCCACTACCTATCTGTCGCTCGCCCAACAGCTCGATCGCGATCTCGCCTTTGAGACCGATCTAGCTCTCGCTGCGTCTCAACTCCCGCCGCTGACGGATAATCTACTGCAAGCGTTAGCCGATCAGTCGGAAGTCGCCAGTCTGGATCGACCACGTTTCGGCTGGGCGATCATGGCCGTGGCCGATGCGGCGGTCGCTCGCACCCCCGATCGATTGTTGCAGGCCCATGCGGCCTGGTACCTGGCTCGTGCTGCCAACGATTGGGTGCGGCCCGATCGAGCTGAAGCCGCCCTGCAACGCGCCCGCGCCGGTTTCGCGGAATTGAATGAACCGGGCTGGCTGGCCGCTTGCGATTGGCAACTCTATGCCGTGCCGTGGACGCGCAACTTCAACACCGCCGTCACCGAATTGACTCGCGCATTAGCAAGTTTGATCGATGCCGGATTTAGCGCGTTCGTGCCCCACTGCCGCCTGGCGCTGGCTTATGCCGCCACATTGAATGGCGACTACGCGCTGGCCGATGATCAACTGACCGCCGGCGAGCAGGACTTTGCCGCGCAACACGATCAGCTGAACCTGGCGCGCTGTCTCATCACGCGCGCGCGCAGCCTGCGCCAGCAGGCTCAATTCGAGCCGGCCATGGCTGCGTTGAATCACGCCTTGAAGTTGCTTGACGCCTGTCACGCGCCGATCGACGTGGCCAGAGCGCATTTTCAACTGGCGTATTGCCAGCGCTATTTCAAGGTCGATCTGTCGATGGCCGAAGAGCATTTTCAGTTCGCGGCCAAACTCTTTGATGAAGCTGACTTGCCGCTATGGCTGGGCCAATGTTATAGCGGCCTGGCTGAACTCTACAGCGAACTCGGTCGGCTGCCGGAGGCCGATCGGGTGTTGCAACTGGCCGAGAGCATTTTTGCGGCTGGTTCAGTGATTGGACCGTATGCTGATTTCCGGGTCAATCACGGCAAATTCCAGTTACTCCTCGGTCATGAACACAGCGCGCTTGACGACTTTCAACAGGCCGAGCGCGTTTACTCACAACTTGGCTCACCGCTCATGTCCGCCGTGGCGGCGATGTATCTGGGCGAAACATTCAATCAACGGGCTGAATATCAGCGGGCGCTGCATCATCTGGAAAGCGCCTATGCCCGGTTCGAAGGGTTGCGGGCGGCCTATCGGTTGGCCGAGTGCGCTATGCAGTTGGCGCAGGTCTGGTTGCAGATCGGCCATTACGACACAGCCCACGCCTATCTGGATCAAGCGACTGACTATGCTACCTCGACGCGCCAGGCCAACTTTCTGGCTGCCGTCTACAATTTTCGCGCCAAGACCCTGTTCCGCCAGCAGCGCAGCGACGAGGCAATCGCTTATTTACAGCGGGCCTTAGCGGTCGCCCGCGAGCAAGGTTCTCAAGCGCAGATCGCGCTGGCGCAGCGCTTGTTGGGCGAAGCCCTGGCGGCGCTCGATCAATTCGACGCCGCGCTTGAGCCGCTCCAGAACGCTCACGCCGATTTTGTCGAGATGGGCATGAGTCTGGAGCAGGCCATTTGTCTGGCCGCGCTGGGCAACTGCTACCTTAACCTGGCCCAACCAGCGACGGCGAAGACGGCTTATCAACAAGCGCTAGAGTTGAGTCAAGGTTTGCTGCCCGATACGGATTGGCAAGCCTGGGCAGGTCTGGCGCAGTTAGCAGAAGCCGCTGATGAACATGCCGCAGCTGACGCCAGTCGACACCTGCTTGAAGCATTGAGCCGCCTCCGGCGCGGCTTCTCACAACCGACGTTGGCCGGAGCCTATCTTCAACGCCCCGCCCCTGCGCTCGATCGAGCCGTGCTGTTCGCCGTTCGACGTGCTGACCCGCTGGCGGCCGTGCAAATCATCGAGGCGAGCAAGGCTCAGGTCTTCACGCAGCAGCTCAACGCCCACGACCCGTCGGACCCGCTGGCGGCCTCAGCCAAGCTGACCCGGTTAGCCGCCGACATCCGCTGGCTAAACGCGCGTCTGCACGCGACGTTCGATGCCGCGCGCCGCCTGTCGCCGTCAGAACATTCGACCCTCGTCTTGCAACTGCGCCACAAGCATCAGGCGTACACTCAATTGCGTGAGCGACTTGAGCGCGGCGCTGCGCCTGAGCAAAATTCGGATCAGCCGCTGGACGCCTTCGATCTGAGCCGCGTTCGTCAACGCGCCACCGATCAGATCGGCCCGGACTGGATCGCGCTCGATTACTATGTGACCGAATCCGAGATCAACGCCGTGATCATCACGAACGATGACTGTGACGTCTGGCAACAGCCCATGACCAGCGCCCTGCGTTTTGCACTGGATACGTGCGCCAATGCGCAGCGCCGCCGGCGCTATCCCGCGCCGATCGATCTGATCACACTGGGCCAGATGCTGTTGCCGCCCGCGATCTGGCCGCGGCTAACGCCGGACACGCACCTGCTGATCGCGCCTCATCGCCAGCTGCATCAAGTGCCCTGGGCCGCATTACGCATCGACACACCGGGGCGTGCCCTGATTGAAGTCTGCCTGCCGGTTGGAGCGCCGTCGTTGCTCAGTCTGCACAATTTGTGGCAGCGTCCTCGATCAAGCGGCGTGTCTCGTCGGCAGGGTTTGTTGTCAGGTGTGTCCCACTTCGGCGACCGGCGACCGCCTCTGCCACAGGTGACGCAGGAAATCGCTGAACTATCGGCCATGCTCGACGGCCAGAGTCATTGCCTGCTGAACGGCGAGGCAACCTGGCCGCAGCTACAAGCGTTGAGCACACCGGCCGGTTTGCAGCGTTTTGCATTCTGGCACATCGCCAGCCACGCCTTCTACGATTCGATCACAGGCCGGTTGAGCGGCATTGCGCTAGCCGATCAAGATGTGTGGCTCGATCAGTTGCAGACGTTGGCCCCTCTGCCGGAACTGATCACGCTCTCGGCGTGCAGCGGCACTCAGCACCTGTTGTTTGAAGGGGATGAAGCGATCGGGCTGACGACGACGTGTTTGGCCGCCGGAGCGCGACAGGTGATCGGGAACCTGTGGCCCATTTGCGATGAAGCGGCAGCCAGCCTGATGGTCGATTTCTACCGGCATTTTCTGGGCGGAGAAAGCGCCGCACGCGCGTTGGCACTGGCGCAGCGCGCCGCCGCACAACACCACGAGGATACTCTCAACTGGGGCAGTTGTCTGTGTACCGGCGCGCCGTAGTTATCACGGTCACCATCTTAACAGCTGCGCCTGTGATGCATCGGCGCACACCTCCATCGATTAGTCCTATTGCCAGAACGCTTCAAACTGGCCTATACTGGCCCGGTAGGGCAGATTTCCAAATCCGCCACCATACTTTGCGTTCCCTGTGTTCTTTCGTGGCAACGTAGATCATCCGGGGAGGCCGGCAGCATGCAGCGACGAATCGCGCTTTTGATTAGCGTGCTCATCATGGCAACTTCGGCGAATCATGTCTTGCAGGCCGCGCCCGCCAATGCGATCGTGCCCGGCGCGCTGCGCGCCGATGCGACCTACGAGCACATCGGCGTGCGCTGGTCGATCAGCGGCGACGACGATCACGATAGTTCGTTGACGCTGGAGTTTCGCCGCTCGGGCGAGAGTGTGTGGCGACCCGGTGCGCCCGCCATGCGCGCCTACCCTACGATCATCGTCGACGGTCAACCGCTGGGCCTGAACTATTGGGCCGCCAGCGCGCTCTTTCTGCAACCCGGCCAGACCTACGAACTGCGCCTCACTCTGCACGATCCCGACGGCGGTGATCAAGTCCAGACGATCAGCGTCGCTACGCGCCGCGAACTGCAACCCAATCCCGCCGGTCAACAGCGCTACGTCGTGCCCGGCAGCGGCGGCGGCGATGGCACACCGGGCAATCCCTTCAAAGGCTTGCAGGCCGCGGCGAATGCCGCGCAGCCGGGCGATGTCTTTCACGTGGCGGCTGGAACCTACAGCCCCTTTCAACTACTCGCCAGCGGCACCGCCGACAACCCGATCGTCTTTCAGGACACGACGACGGGCAGCGCCGTCGTCGATGGCAACGGCACCGATCGGGGTGTGATCACGCTCGGCGAGTACAACCAATCGATCGGGTATGTGATCGTCGAAGGGCTGATCGTGCAGAACGGGGCGTGGGGCATCGACGCGCAACGCAGCCACGACATCGTCATCCGCCGTAACACCCTTCAAAACGTGGACGACGGCATTCTCAATCGGCGCGACGGCGGCACGGAGTACAACCAGACCATCGCCGACAACGTCATCATCGGGCGATTGGCGTGGCCGGGCACGGGCATCCCATCGGAAGAAGGCATCGATCTGCGCGGCACGGGCAATGTGGTGGCGCACAACACGCTGCGCTATTTCAGCGATTGCATCTCGGTGGTACCACAGACCGGCCCGTCGTACAGCAATGACGTTTTCGGCAACGATGTGGCGTACTGCGTGGACGACGGCCTCGAGATCGACTACAACCAATCGAACACGCGCGTCTGGCGCAACCGGGTGATGAACTCGCGCATGGGCGTCAGTGTGCAGCCGATCCAGGGCGGCCCGGCCTACATCTTTCGCAACGAGTTCTTCAATCTGGAAAGCAACCCGATCAAGATGCACAACGACACGACCGGCTACTTCGTCGTGCACAACACCGGCGCGAAACTGGGCAACGGTCAGGGCGATGACGGCGCGCAGTGGCGCAACGTGGTCTTTCGCAACAACTTGTTTTTAGGCACGCGCTATGCCTTTGAATTTACAACCGCCCCCGACGAAGGCTTCCGCGATTTCGATTACAACGCGTGGGGCACCACGCACGCGGCAGGCAGCCCCAGCGATCCCGATTTCAAGTGGAATAATGTGCGCTACTCGCGTCTGCCCAACTTGCAGGCCATCGGCGTTGAGACACACGGTATCACGGCAACATTCGGCCACTTGAACAACGCGACGCTGCCTGCCACATGGAATGTCGATGTG
>JACRBO010000777.1 GCA_016219235.1 Chloroflexota bacterium | reverse complement strand
TCGACTGCGCGGCAGGCGTCCGTCGACTCCACTGCGTTTCGCTCAGGATGCGCCCGCCGCTGCGCTCACGCCATGCCCTCGGTGTAGCCGAGGTGACGCGCCAGGCGGGATGCTTCGTTTTGATCAGGGTGTTCTAAAGGTCTGCACCGGGCCGAGCCAGCGTTCGGTGTCGGCGTTGATCTCTTGAAAGTGATGATCCGTATAGCGACCGATGACCAATCGCCAGAAGACTTGCGCTTCCACATTCTCCTGGATTTCGCCCACTTCCCACACGCCTTCAAATTTATTAAACAGGCGCACGGCCACTTGCTCGCCCAACCCCTGCCGCCGATACTTGCGCATGATGAAGAATTCGTCCATCAAGTAGTGATTCTCGATGACGGGATTGAGGTAACTGCCGCGCGCGATCCACGCAAAGCCCGCCCACTGGTCGTCGACACGCATGAGGAAGATTTGCAGTTGATCGCCCGGCCACGGCGTCAGGAAATCATCGCCGGTCCAGTAGCCGTCGTCGCCGATTTCGGACGACGTCATCGGGCTGAAGTCGTGGCAATAGAGTTCATAGAGTTGTCGCACCAGGCGTCGATGTTGGGCGGTGGCGTGGACCAGTTCAATACGCATGATGTTAATCGATCAGGTGGCCGTACAGCCACCAGCAGGTGTCCTGGGGGAAAGCGGTTTTCAGCCGCTCGTCCCACACAAACGCGCCTGGCTGCAACATCGGCAGCAGCCGCGCATCGAGGCGCGAGAGCCGCGCGCGATTGGCCGTGGGCAAATCGTGGCCCAACGTCTGCGCCAGCAAATGCGCTCTGGCGCGCGTGCGGACTTCGTGCGGATAATACGCGGCCACATCGGCGGGCTTGCGCTGCGCGTCGTCCAGAAAAGTAGTCCACGCATCCAGCCGGCTGTTGAATTCGCGCAGGGCCTTGTTGGCATAGGCGGCCGCGTGGGCGGCGCGGATCCGATCGTGTTGTTGGCGGATCGCGGGCAGGGCGGTTGATTGATCGGACGAGAGATCCGCGTGAGCGGCTTCGGCCCGCACCAACGCTTCCAGCAAACCGCCGATCGTCAACTGCGGCATCTTCGTGCCCAGCGGGTTGCCAGGCGCGACGGTCCAGTACAGCACATCGGCTTTGAGATAGGCGTCCAATTCATCCGTCATCCAACGCGCAATCGTCCAATCGGTGGGGGCGTCGAGTCTGGGGATTGTCATGGTATTTGCTCCGCGTCTGGCGTGACGGCCATTCTACGCGGGGATGGGCGCGGCGTCAACCAACCCGTAGGATTGACCGGCTGGCGCTTCAATCATACAATGGATGCAGACAGGGCGCGTGGAGGACAGGTATGTACATGGATGAGCGCTGCGGCGCATGGCCGGTGAACAACCGCGTCGATGGGGGACAGGTGGAGTTCAAGCTGTTCATACCCGATCGCGCGCACGACCCGACGCAGTATGCCGATCGAGCGGTGGCCGGTTACGGCGATCCGAAGATCGCAGCGATTCAAGTGGCGGGCAGTTTTCAGGCGAAGGCGTGGGACTTTGAAGCTGCGCCGCACCTGATCAAGCAGCCGCATCCCAAAGGCTGGCTGTGGGTGTATCGCACGCCCGAGACCTTGCCGCCCGGTTACTACGAATACAAATACTATGTGACGTTTGAAGATGGCACGCGGCGCAAGCTCAGCGATCCGTGCACGCGCTACGGCGGCCGCGAGCGCCAGAACTCGGCGTTCACGATCGGCGGCACATCGACTGAGATCGCCGTCAGGCCGGTGGCGGGCGGGCGCAAGCCGTTGCGCGATCTGGTGATCTATGAGTTGATGATCGACGACTTCACCGACGAGTATCGCGGGCTGCGCGCGCCGATCGATGCGGTGCGCGACAAACTCGATTACCTGAAAGATCAACTGGGCGTCAACGCGATTTTGTTTATGCCGTGGACGGCGTGGCCGGGTGATGAATTCAACTGGGGCTATACGCCGTACCTGTATTTCTCGATTGAATATCGCTATGCCAATGCGCTCAATCGGCCGGCCGATAAGCTGGTGTGGCTCAAGCGGCTCATCAACGAATGTCACGCGCGCGGCCTGCACGTGATCATGGACGGCGTGTTCAATCACGTGGGCGACATGGCTGTGCAGCGCGAGGTGGCCGGCGGTTTCCCCTATCACTGGCTGTATCAGGACCCGGCGGCCTGTCCGTATGTGGGCCAGTTCGGCGGCAGTTTCCCCGGCCTGCTCGATCTGGATTTTCACAACGGCTGCACGCAAGAATTTATCCGCGATGTGTGTTTCTACTGGATCGACCACTTCGGTCTGGACGGCATCCGCTTCGACAACACCGTGAACTTCTACATCCCCGGCGACGAGCGCGGCCTGCCCCGATTGCTGAGCGACATTCAGCAGCACGTGACCGATCGCGGCGAGCAGAACTTCTCGCTGACGCTGGAGCACATCGATATGACGGCGGCACAGGTCGTCAACACCACGGCGGCCACGAGCTACTGGAACAATGCGCTGTATCAACAGTGCTTCGATGGCTTATGGAACGGCCGCATCGATGCGCGCTTCATCGGCGCGTTGAACACTCACGCGGGCTTGAACGACGATCGCGTGGCGACGACGTACCTGACCAATCACGATCATTCGCACGTGGCGTGGCAGGCGGGCGCGCGCAACAATCTGGGCGGAATGGAGTGGTATCGCACGCAGCCGTATGCCATCGCGCTGCTGACCGCGCCCGGTGCGCCGCTGCTGCAAAACGGGCAGGAGTTCGCGGAGGATCACTGG
>JACRBO010000087.1 GCA_016219235.1 Chloroflexota bacterium | reverse complement strand
GAGAATCGGAACGAAATCGGATGAGATTCGGTCCACGGGGCCATCCTTCGGTTTTATACTATTTCGGCATCAAGCCATGAAATGGCTTCATCTACGTTCTCATTCTGCGCGCATTTTGATGCGGCAGTGAGGTTGCACGGCGCGGGGGATGAAGTGCCGCTCCGCTCACTATGGAGGCATAGTATTAACTTTGGAGGAAATCGTTTACTCGGAGGACAATGAGATTAGCGCTTGCGCGGAGGCACTCACGAACCCAGCCTGACCCGGACTGGCCCTGACTGGATGATCGGGGAAAAAGCCGCAGATGTTAAAACTGCGACGAGGGAAATTCCCGGTGGTGCGATCAATCGATTTGATTGCGGCTTCCCACCTTACGTCAGACACATCGTCTGGCTGCGAAACCTCAACCAACAATGGGCTGATTCAGGCCCTTTAGACCTTGCGTCCTTCAGAGATAACTGGATATTGGCGACCAGTCTAACGTTTCCATCACAAACTCAGCGCGCGTCAATGCGATCTACCTTGAATTACGGCCACCCGGGCGGCCACTCGCCCGGCGGATCGTCAGGCGGCTCGAAGGTGGGCCAACTATCCGGCGGTTCAAACGGCAGTGTAGGCCAGGTCACCGGCGGCACAATAGTGGGCCACGCCGTCGGAATGTAGGTGCGCCAGATCGTCGGAATGATCGTCGGCCAAGCCGTCGGGACGAGCGTGCGCCATCGAGTCGGAACCAGGGTCGCGATCAGTGTGGGATTTAGCGTGCCCCACTGTGTCGGGACGTAGGTGGCGATATACGTTGCATCTGGTGTGACCCAGGTCGGAACCTCTGTGGGGCGATGAGTAGGACGCAGCGTCGCGACCAGCGTGGGCTGCACGCCGGGGGCTAGACTGCGCGTTGGCTGCGGCGTCGGTTGGCGCGTCGAGGTGGAAGTCGGCACAATCACGGGAGTGTCGGCGGGCAGCAAACCCGGTGCGTGTTCGCGCAGCGCCGCTCGGATTTCGGCGTGAGCCTGTTGCAGCGCAGCCAGGGCGACCTCGGGCAACTGATCTTCAAATTCGGTCAAAGCCGATTCATAGTTCGCCAAGGCATCGTGCAGTTGCGTGTACAGGGTCAATTGCTCGGTTGCATCGGGCGCAGCCTGAGCCTTGATGACCACCGTGCGCACTTCGCGACCGAAGTCATCCAACGCGATGATCGCGTCCGCGCTGCGTCCCGCTTCGATCAAGCGCTTCACTTCACGCAACCGCTCGGCCGCATACGTTAGCCGCAATTCATTCTGACTGCGATCATCGGGCGCGAAGGCCAGACGGACTTGCTCCAGCGTGAGTTTAACCGGATAGAACACATCATTCGGCAGCGAGTCCGCTGCGGCGTAGGCTGCGCCTGCGCCAGCAAAGACTATCACCAACAACCCGATTGCAACCCGCGCCAACGCCGGTCGCAGCGGCATCGATCGTAGCGTGTCGATCGGCGTCTGGGATCGACGAGCGGGTAAACGAGCGATTAAATGAGCACGCGCGTTAACTCGAAAATCCAGCGACGGCGCAACGGCCGGTGCTGAGCGGAGCAGGGCGGCGATGGGTAATAAGTCGCTCAACTCCGCGCGCTGCTCAGGATAGTGCGCCAGACTGGCATCCAGCGTCTCACCCGTGCGCTCGATTCTATCCAGACAGTCGGCCAGGACGCGCGTTAGATCAGTGCTCATGGAACGTTTCTTTCCGGTATGGCACGCCGCATCAGGCAGGCGCGCAGCGCTTTTAAGGCGCGATGTTGCAGCACGCGGACGGCTTCTTCACTGCGGCCCAGGACGCGGCTGGTGTCGGCGTGATTCAGGCCGTTGATGAAGCGCAGCACCAGCACCTGTTGATGGTCGGGTGACAGCTGCGCCAGCGCCCTGATCAGCACCTCGGTCGTTTCCGCCTCGGCCAGATAGTCTTCGGGACCGTCGGCTTCATCGCACAGATCGGTTTGTTCGTCCAGCGCCAGCGTTTCTCGATCGCGCCGGTACCGATCGATGATGGCATTGTGCGCGATGCGATATAGCCACGCGCTGAACGGCACGTCTCGCCGCCGATAATGCCCCAGCGCTTCCCAGGCCTTCAGAAACACGGTCTCCGTCAAATCTTCCGCTTCGGCGACATGCCCCACCCGGTAGAACACATACCGGTAAATCGTCGCCAGGTGTTGCTGATAGAGCACGCCAAACGCATCGGCGTCGCCACGCTGGGCGCGCTGGATGAGCTGCTCTTCAGACATCTCGATCGGGGGCGCGGGCAT
>JACRBO010000775.1 GCA_016219235.1 Chloroflexota bacterium | reverse complement strand
TAGTATTGGAACGTCAGCGTAGCGTACTGATAGCGGCTCAAATCGATCGGGCCATAGATCAACCACGTGTCTTGCCCGGCCGGATAGTTATCCACACCAGGGTCTAGCAACGGCAGGCCGCCTCGGGCCTGCAATATCGCGCTCCACGCGCTGTTGGTAAACGTGACGGGCGCGCTATCCTCCACGCGGCCCCAGTAATAGCCGGCAGTATCCGCTGTGTCGGAGATGGTCTTGCGCCACTGCGGCGTGTCGCCGACGAGCGACGTCACCGGATTAAAGCCCGGCCCGAAGGTCTCGGTCATGATGACGGCGCCGCCCAACGGCGGCAGGCCGATCAAGGGCTGATCGGGTTCAGACGTCCGCACAAATTTGAACGGCGGCTTCAAGTCGTACACCTGCGATTGGGCGGTCACTGTCGGCTGACCCAGTGCCGCGAAGATGACGAGCACCCACAGACCGAGTAATACACTAATCCAGAACTTGATGTTTTTTGTGAAGGACATTGGGTTACCTCGCTGTGCATACAGAGCGTCCGATGCCAGATGGGGCGTCGGACGCCGATAGGATTTAGGCCGCTGGTGCGTCAGGCTCGATGAGCGCAATCAGTTGATCGTGCGCATCAGGGGTCAGCGTGCCGCCCTTGCCCGGTCCGCGCAGCCAGTCTTTGAGTTTCTTGACGTGCATGGCCGGCACCGGCGACTCGTTGGTATCGACGACGGCTTTGTCGTTGCCAAAGACGATGACGGGCTGCAAGGGAATATCAACGCCGGGCAGATGTCGATCGAGATGGCGTTTCAGTGAATTCAGTTCCAACTGCACGTCATTGATGGGATTGCCCAGCCCTTCCTGCGCAAACGCCCGGAACAGCCGCTTCCAGCCGATGCCGTGCCGCCATTTGCCGTCTGTGTAGGCAATGGGTCCGGCCTGCATCTTGATGGCGAACACGTAACACGCATTGGGCGTCACCAGCACATTGCCGGCCGGCGTGCTGTATTGATACAGCGTGTAGCGATCGTCGAAGCCCTTCAGCGCTTTCGACAGCACTTCGTCGGGGCGATCGAGCCGCGCATAGCGATTGCCATAGTAGATACCCACCTGCGAGGCGATGAAGCCGACGATCAAGGTGAGAAACGACACCCCGATCAATTCCGGCGCGCTGAACGAAATGATCAAGCCCAGGACCAACACGCCCAGACCAAACAGGCTGACGTAGCGCCCGATGTTGGCGCGCTTCTGAATGAATTTATCGTTGCGAAAGGTACGCATGCGGTTAATGATGTCCGTTCTGATAGTGGCCCAGCACCACGCACGCGTTGTTGCCGCCCAGCCCAAATGAGTTGGACAGCGTCACGCGCACGTTGGCCTGCCGCGCCACGTTGGGCACGTAATCCAGATCACATTCGGGATCGGGCACGGCGTAGTTGATGGTGGGATGAATGATGCCGGTCTGAATGGTCTTGATGCAGGCGATGGCTTCCAGCGTACCGGCGCTGCCCATGCAGTGACCGATCATCGATTTGGTCGAGCTAATCGGGATGTTGTAAGCCTGTTCGCCGAACAACGTCTTGATCGCCAGAGTTTCCATCGAGTCGTTGAGCGGCGTGGAACTGCCGTGCGCGTTGATGTAATCGACTTCGCTTGTCTCCACACCCGCATTGCGCAGCGCCCACTTCATCGCGCGCACGGCCCCGGCGCCGGTGGGATCGGGCGCGGCCATGTGATAGGCATCCGACGAGGACGCGCCGCCCAACACTTCCGCGTAAATGTGCGCGCCGCGCGCCCGGGCATGCGCCAGGCTTTCCAACACCATCAGACCGCAGCCTTCCCCCAGCACGAAGCCGTCGCGGGTTTTATCGAAAGGCCGGCTGGCGTGAGTGGGGTCATCGTTCATGAGCGACAAAGCGCGCATGGCGCTGAAGCCCGCGATGCCGTACTCGATGATCAAGCCTTCGACGCCGCCCGCGATCATCACATCGGCCTGGCCGCGCCGGATGTATTCCGCGCCTTCCACCAACGCCTGCGTGCCGCTGGCACAGGCGTTGACGGGCGTGGCGATGGGGCCTTTGGTCTGCGCCACCATACTGATGTGGTGGGAGGGCATATTCGCCAACGACGAAGTCAGCGCGAAGGGACTGGCCGCCCGCCAGCCGCGCTTCCGATAAATCTGGATCTCTTCGTCGGACCTTTCAAACGGGCCCATGGCCGTACCCACGCACACGCCGGCGCGTTCCTGCAACTCTTCCGGCAGCGGCATAGGCAGGCCCGCATCGGCCAGCGCCTGATGCGCGGTGGCGACGTCCAGCTGCGACGCGCGCCCCATGCGGCGCACTTCCTTGAAATTGATATAGTCGGTGGGCTTGAAGTCTTTCACTTCGCCCGCGATCTTGCAGGGCAGATCGCCGGTGTCAAACTGCGTGATCGGGCCGACGCCCGAGCGGCCGGCCAACAGGCCGGCCCACAATTCATCGACCGAATGGCCCAGCGGTGAAAAAGCGCCCAGGCCGGTAATGACGACACGGTGTGAGTCAGGACGACGTTGCATGGTGATGGTTTTGCCTCTCGAAGGACTGCACGGTGTGGATTATTGAGCGGCTGAAGCCGCGGCTGCCGGCCGGGTCAGACCGGCTTTGATGGCCGGCACGATTTGCCCGTCAACGGCTTGTTTGGTAGAACGGATGGCCCCCCAGATCGCGCGCGCATCCGATCGGCCGTGCGCAATCATTACAACCCCGTCGACGCCCAGAAGTGGCGCAGCCCCGTACTCGCGATAGTCCATGCGCTTCAGCATCTGGCGCAACGCGGGCAACAGGCACAGCAGGCCGGGCAGCATCACAATGACGCCGGGGATCAACAGCACCAGGCCCAGCTGGCTCAGCAGGCTGCCGGTGAGGCCGCGTTTGACGAACTTGCCCAGAAACGACACGATGCCTTCCGTGTGTTTGACGATGACGTTGCCGGTGAAGCCGTCGGTCACGATGACGTCGGCAGTGCCTTTGGTGATGTCTTTGCCTTCGAGGTTGCCGATGAAGTTGAGCGAAGTGTCTTTGAGCAACTTAAACGTTTCGCGCACCAGCAGGGAGCCTTTGTCGGCTTCTTCGCCGTTGGAGACGATGCCCACGCGCGGTCGGGAAATGCCCAGCACACGCTCCGCATACAGGCTGCCCATCAGCGCGTTTTGCAGCAGATTTTCCGGCTTCGGATCAGCGTTGGCGCCCAGATCGATCAAGACGGCGGGCGTGAGGCTGGCCGGGAACTGGGTGCACAGGGCCGGTCGATCGATGCCGCGAATGCGGCCCACACCAAACAAGGCCGCGGCCATCACTGCGCCGGAGTTGCCCGCGGACATGAAGGCGTCGGCTTTGCCCTCTTTCAATAGACGTATGCCCACACTCAGCGAGTTGTCCTTTTTCTCTTTCACCGCCATGGTGTGTTCGTGCATCTCGATGACTTCGGCAGCGGGGACGATCGAGATGGGCAGGGAACCGATCGCGTGGCGGGCCAGTTCGCGTTTGACATCGGCTTCGCGCCCGACGAGGATGATCTCCACGCCGAAATCGCGCGCCGCCAGCACCGCGCCGGCGACGACCACGCCGGGTGCATGATCGCCGCCCATCGCATCGACTACAATTTTCATGCGGCAACTCTCCAGATGAAACAGCCCCATAGACTGGGGGCTGAGGTGTGTAAAGCCGGGGCATTGTACCCGACCGGGGAACGATTGTCAAAAGTCACGTAGTGCGGTCGATCAGTTTTGCGAGAAAGGAACGTCGTCGTCGGTAGACGGTTGCGGCACACGCGCCGCATACATGATGTGCAGATCATGCAACTCATGCTGCAAGAGCGCCGCCGCCCGATCGAGCAGCTCGCCGATCGAGTCCGTCGAGAGCAGCGCCTGCTTCTCGGTGACGCTGATTTGCAGCACAGCGGCGGCCAGATTCGCGAGAGCGGCGGCATCCGAGGGCAGGTCGATGTCCACATCACTTTGAGTAATTTTGGAGAGAAGATGGATGTAGCGTTCGAGCCGGGCGCGGACTTGATCGAGCGGCGGCACGTGCGCGGCCTGCTCAGCATCGAACGGCTGCCACGGCCACAGATCGATCTCGACGCGCAGATACGGCTGATCGTGATACGTCTGCTGCAGCCGAAAGCGCGCATGACCCACGCAAATGACGTTGAGCCGCCCGTCCTGCAGACGCTCGGCCTGCACAATGTGCGCGGTGGTGCCGACGGGATAAGGCTCGCTGGCCGGGTCGCCGACTTCTTCGCCGGTGCGGATCAGCACGACGCCAAACGGGCCGCCGGTCTGCAGGCATTCGCCGATCATCTGGCGATAGCGATCTTCAAAGATGTGCAGCGGCAACAGCTGGCCGGGAAACAGCACCGTGTTGAGTGGGAACAGCGGCAGCGACGTCATGCCCCGATTGTACATGATTCGGGCAACAGTGCAACCGGAGGAAGGCAGGATGCAAGAGGCAAGATGCAGGATGCGGGAGGCAAGATGCGGGAGGCAAGATGCAAGAGTCAAGAGTCAGCAGAGGCGGCTCCCACGCCGCCGGACACACGGGGGCTGCGCACGGCGGCAAGCAATAGGATGCAGGAGGCAAGAGGCAGGATGCAAGAGGCAGGTGACGCCTGATCGGTTTCATGCGATAATGATGGCAGCGATGTTCAGGAACACGCATCTCAACTCAAGGAGGCGCTGCTATGTCCACGGTATTTCCCACCGGTAAACCCGATCTCAGTGCCGTGCCCGTCGAGGCCAGCGAGGAAGATCGGATGCGGGTGTTGATCGAGACGATCAGCGCCTACATCGAGTATTTTCACGGCGGCGCGGTGAAGATGGTGGCTTACGATCAGGGCGCGTTGAAGATCGCGATGTCGGGCGCATGCCTGGGCTGTCCGCTGTCGGCGGAGACGCTGCACGGCTGGGTCGAAGGCACCGTGCGACAGTTCT
>JACRBO010000770.1 GCA_016219235.1 Chloroflexota bacterium | reverse complement strand
ACGACAAGAGCGCCAAATTTGTCGATCGGTTCGGGCAGCAGGGCAATGAGCCGGGCCAGTTCAACGGGCCGCAGCAAATCGTGGTCGATGGCAAGAACCGGGTCTACGTGAAGCATTCGCTGGGCATCGAGCAGTTCGACACCAGCGGGCGTTATCTGGGCAGCCTGCCGATCGATTATCAGAAAGGTTCGCCGATGGGCCTGACGGTCGATCGAGAGGGCTTTGTCTACGTCGTGACGAATCAGGGCAAAGTGCTGAAGTATCAACTGACGGGTAGGTAGCCGACCACGAGACCTCGGAGGTTTTCATTCATCAGGCGTTGAGTATCATCAACAGCTAAAACCTCCGAGGTCTTGTTGTGTCTCCGACTTTAGTCTGAGTCCGCCTTTCCAACATCTGCCCCATGACACTGCGCGCGTGTTCCCCTACAATGAAGCCATCCTGAACAAATTCGTTGGAAAGGGAACACGCACCATGACAACTTCTACTCCGCGACGCGGCCCCGATCTGTTCTGGCCGATCATCTTGATCGGCGCGGGCGTTATCTTCTTGCTGGCCAATCTGGGCATCATCCCCAGCAATCCGTGGCCCATCATCTGGAACCTGTGGCCTGTGATCTTAATCGTGATCGGGCTAGACATTTTGTTTGGACGGCGCTCGTTGCTGGGCGGTCTGGTCGGCGCCGTAATGGGGTTAGTCCTGATTGCCGGCTTGATCTTCCTGCTGATCGCGCAGCCGAATCTCCCCGGCCTTAACGTCGGGTTTGGCAATGCGCAATTGCAGACGCGCCACATCGACGCGCCGCTGGCCGGGATTGAGACGGCGAACATCACGCTGGATTATGGCAGCGGCGATTATCGTTTGTACGCGCTGAGCGATTCCGATAAATTGATCGACGGCGAAGTGAGTTACTACGGCGATCTGGCGTTTGATGTGAATGCGTCAAATAATCGTGCCAACGTCCGCATTGATTCGCATATGAGCGGCATGTTCTTCGGCTTCGTGACGCCCGACGAGAGATGGGACATCGGCCTGAATACCCAGCCGACCTATGATCTCGATTTGAACTACGGGTCAGGCGGCGGTGACGCCGATTTGAGCCAGCTGAAGCTAAGCGACGGCCGAATTGATGGCGGCTCCGGGCACGTGAATGTGCGTCTGCCCGCGACGGGCCGATTCACACTCACCGCCGATGGTGGATCGGGTGGCCTGACTTTCCGCGTTCCGGGTAAAATGGCGCTCCGCGTCGAATACGAGCGCGGCAGCGGCGGGATCAATCCGAGTTCGCGGCTGCATCTGGTACGCGGCGAATTCAATCGCGACGGCGTGTATGAGACCGAGAATTTCGGCTCGGCCGGCAACGCCATCACCCTGATCGTCAACGGCGGTTCGGGGTCAATCAATATTGTTGACGGTGAATAAATTCTGACGAGTGAGAAGTCAACTGGTAACTGGTGATCGGTAACTGGTCAACCGGTAACTGATTGACCGATTGACCGATTGACCGATTGCTCATCACTCGTCACTCATCACAAAGGAGTCATCATGTATCGTACAGGTCCGCGGCTATTTTGGCCCATCATTCTCATCGGTGTCGGCGTTATCTTCCTGCTCAATAATCTGGGCGTCATCACGGGCAGCCCGTGGGAGGTCATCTGGCGGCTGTGGCCGGTGCTGCTCATCGCGCTGGGGCTGGAGATTCTCATCGGGCGCACAGGAACCGCCGGTTCCATCGTCAGTGCCGTGCTGGGGTTAGTGGTGGTGGGCGGTGTCTTGTGGGTGCTCATCGCACGACCGGCGCTGCCGGGCTTCAACCTCAACTTCAGCGGCGAATTGAAGACGACCAACGTCGAGTATCCGCTGAACGACGTTCGGTCGGCGAGTGTGCGAATCGGGTATACCACCGGCACCAATGAACTGAGCGCCCTGACCGACTCGAATAAACTGCTGGAAGGCACGATCCGTCACTATGGCAACCTCACCTTCGATGCCAGCGATTCGGGCAGTCAGGCCAATGTGCGGATGAACAGCAGCAACGTCTCGATCTCTATGCCGTTTGGCGGCTCGGAAGAACGCTGGAACGTGGCGCTGAATCCGGGCGTGGCCTACGATCTCGATCTGGATATGGGCGTCGGCCAATCGACGGTCGATCTGAGCAAGCTAACGGTAACGGGCGGCCGGCTGAACGCGGGCGTCGGCACCACCGAGTTGAGGCTGCCGGCTAAGGGCCGCTTCACGATGAGCATCGACGGCGGCGTGGGCACCGTGCGCATCCGGCTGCCGGGCAAGATGGCGCTGCGCGTGGAAGTGGACACCGGTATCGGTTCGTTCAATCCGGGCTCGCGGCTGCGCGCCCTGGGCGGCGATATGTACGAGACCGAGGGCTTCAGTTCAGCCGATAACGCCGTTACGCTGCGCATCAAGGCCGGTGTCGGCACGATCAGCGTGATCGACGGCGAATAGCCTCACCCCCCGGCCCCCTCTCCCGAATCCAATACATGATTCGGGAGGGGGGGCCGGGGGTGAGGCGGTTGATTGGATGGGCGGCCTGAGCCGCCCGTTTGCGTTCCATGTATAGCTGTCCCCGGCTGGCACATATGCTCCCGCTGGATTGCCAAATCCAGCGGCCAGGCGACGGATTTGGCACGCCGAAGGCAGCGTCGGGAGCGGTCCACCTCAAAAATGAGACTGGGCCTTGCGTTCCATCCAAAGACCGATTGACACACGCGGCGAACGCGCCTACAATGCCCACATAGGAATCGGTTACACTCATGGACGATCACTTACCATCTGAACCCGATCATCAATCGCCGGGCAACAACCCGATCGCTCGATCACGCCCCAGAGGTTAGCTTCTGCTAATCATGCGCGTTTGCCAGCGCCCTCGCGTCGATCGATGCGGGGGCGTTGCTCATTAGGAGGCCGGCATGCGCGCTCCTCACTTCTTCCTCAACCTGACATCGCCTCGCGGGCGGGCCTACCGCGCGCGCGATCACGTGCCGTTACCGGATCAACCTGGCCGCCTGAATGCTATCGACGTTGTCAAACATTCATCATCTGCGGAGGTTGATCATGATCACCATTGTCAAGAATACCGAGCTGGGCCTTGAGACCCTGACCACATTGGCCGTTGGCAGCTGGATCAACGTCATCGATCCGACGCCGGAGGAAGTGGCGCGCTTGCAGCAGGAACTGGGCGTGCCCGCCGACTTTGTCACGTATCCGTTGGACATGGACGAACGCGCCCGAACCGAAAAGGAAAATGGCTCGCTGCTCATCATCCTGCGCGTGCCGCACTTTCACGGCGTAAGCGCCGATGTGCCGTACAGCACCATTCCGCTGGGCATCATTTTGACCGACAAGTACATCGTCACGATTTGCAAAGTGTACAGCACGGTGCTGCGCGATCTGTCGAACGGGCGGGTGCGGGCGTTGTCGACGGGCAAGCGCAATCGGTTTGTGCTGCACCTGCTGCTGTTGATGGCGAATCAATATCTGACGTACCTGCGCGAGATCAATCGCACCACCGATCAACTGGAAGATCAATTGCAGAAGTCGTCGCGCAATCGCGAAGTACTGGAAATGCTGAAGCATCAGAAGAGTCTGGTGTACTTCACCACCGGCCTGAAGGCGAACGAACTGGTCTTGCAGCGTCTGCAGCGCAGCCGATTGTTTGAGATGTATCCCGACGACGAGGATTTGCTGGAAGACGCGCTGACCGAAACGCAGCAGGCGATCGAAATGACCAACGTCTCCAGCAACATTCTGGCCGGCATGATGGATGCGTTCGCGTCGATCATCTCCAACAACCTGAACGGCGTCATGAAGTTCCTGGCGTCGATCACGATCGTGCTGAGCATCCCGTCGATCGTGGCCGGCTTCTACGGCACTAACGTCGCGCTGCCGCTGCAGCAGCATGCGCTGGCCTTTCCGTTGATGCTGGGCGTGGCTGGGGCCTTGATGGCGCTGGTCAGTGTGGTGTTCTGGAAGAAGGATTGGTTTTAGGTGACGAGGTTGGCTTGCCGCAAGCGGTGAATCTCGGCCAGCAGCCGGTCGCGCCGCAGCGAGGTCTTAGTCATCACGCACTGGGCGGATTGAGCCAGTTCGGTCTGTTCGGCCGGAGACAGCACTTTGGCCGTCAACACAATAACAGGCAGGTGGCGGGTGCGTAGATCGGCGCGCACGGCAGTGAGCAGTTCAAAGCCGTTCATGTCCGGCATCAATAAATCCAGGATGACCAGGTCGGGCGACTGCCGCATGATTTGATCGCTGGCATACGCGCCGTTGATGGCGGTAACCACTTCGTAGGCCGGCGGCGGCAGAATCGCCACCAGCAATTCCAGCAGCATCGGGTCGTCGTCGACCAGCAGGATGCGCAGCGGCCGATCGGGCGGGCGGTTCTTCAGCCGCTCGATGGCCGTTGCCAGTTGGTGTTTGAGAATGGGCTTGGTCAGGACCTCTATGCTGCCCGGTGTGGCGGCGACCTGCGCCAACTCCTGCCCGGAGATGATCAAGATGCCCGTGTGACGCAGGGCGGGATCACCCGTAATCTCTTGCAACAAGGTCCAGCCGCTCACGTCCGGCAGCTGCATGTCCAGCGTGACGAGATCGGGGATTTGATCTTGCAACGCCGTGCGCGCGTCCTGGCCGGAAAAGCATTGGCGTGTCTGGTAGCCCGCCTGGCGTAGGTGAAGCGTCAGGAGCGCATTGAAGTCGACATCGTCTTCAATAATCAAAGCGTTAGCGGGTGCGGTGCGCTCGGCCGGCGAGGGCGTGGGTTGATCGGGCTGCGTGGGCAGCGTGAAATAAAACGTTGCGCCCAGGCCCGGTTGGCCGGAACTTTCTACCCAGATGCGGCCACCGTGCAGTTCGATCAATCTTTGGGCGATGGCCAGCCCCAGGCCGGTGCCCTCTTCGCGATCGGCGGCGTCTTGCGCCTGCCGGAACTCTTCAAAGATTGCCGTCTGGTCGGCCGGTGGAATGCCGCGGCCTGTGTCGCTGACACTGAAGATTAGCAGATCAGATTCGATGCGGGTGACGCGCAGAGTGACCTGCCCGCCTTCGGGCGTAAATTTGCTGGCATTGCCCAGTAGATTGATCAGCACTTGTTTAAGGCGCAGCGGATCCACTTCGATCTGCGGCAGATTGGGCATGATCTGCACATTGAACAGCTGCTGTTTGCGAGCCGTCAGCGGCGCAATGATGGCCTGCACCTCAGCCACTAAGCCGGTCACGGTCAGGCGCTGCCGGTCCAGCGTCATGCGACCGGCCTGAATCTTGGACAGATCGAGGATGTCGTTGATCAGCGCCAGCAAGTGCCGGCCGCTGGTGTTGATGTTGTTTAGATAGTCGGCCTGTTCTGGCGTAGTTGGACCGGCCAGCCCATCGCTAATCAACTCGCTGAAACCGATAACAGCGTTGAGCGGCGTACGCAGTTCGTGGCTCATGTTGGCCAGGAACTGGCTCTTCAGGCGGTCGAGTTCCTTCAACCGGTCGTTGGCCGCACGTACCTCTTCCAGCAAGCGGATGTTTTCGACGATGATGGTGAGGTTGTGACTGAGCGTGGTTAGCAACTGCAAATCACGCTCAGTGAAGGCGTCCAGCTGGCGGCTTTCGACGTTGAGCACGCCCACCACACGTGAGCCGGTTCGCAGCGGCACGCACAACTCCGATCGGACATCGGCGGCGAAACGGATGTAACGTGGATCGGTGGACACATCCGGCACCAGGGCCGGCTGGCCGGTCTGAGCGACCCAGCCTGTAACGCCCTGGCCGACTTTTATTTGAATAGACTCCAAGTCGCTGGCGGCATACCCCAACCCGGCCGAGATGAGCAGGTCATCGGTGTCGGGCTTGATCAACATGACGGCCACGCTCACATCGCTCAGCGCATCAAAGACGGCCTGGGCAACTTTGCGCAGCGCCTCATCCAGCGAAGTGCTATCGGCGGTGGCGATGGCCGCCGAGTGCAAGATCGCCAGTTCGCCCAGCTGGCGGCGCGTTTCGTGATAGAGCCGGGCGTTTTCAATGGCCACACCCACCTGACCGGCGATGGTCTCGACGAGATCAATCTCATCGGGTAGCCAGTGGCGCGACTGCCGACATTCATGGAAGATCAAGGCGCCCAGCAGAATATTGCGCACCATGAAGGGTGTGCCCAGAACGGCGTGGATACCCAGATGATGCAGCTGCGGCGATGAGCGCAGGGTATTGTCCAGAGTCAGGGT
>JACRBO010000769.1 GCA_016219235.1 Chloroflexota bacterium | reverse complement strand
TGGAGTGGAACTGGGAACGCTCCAACGACGACGGTCAGACGTGGCAAGTGATGTGGGCTATCCACTACGCGCGTAGCGCGCGTCAGGCACGCACGCTTCGCGTGAGCGAAACGTAGTGGAGTCGAAGAACGTGCCTGACGCTTCGCTCACGCCATGTCCTCGGCTACGGCCGAGGTGGCGCGTCAGGCGGGATGCCTACGTAAGACAAGTTACCCCGCCGGCACCTTGGGCGTGCGCACGACCTTGAAGCCCAGCACCAGGCCATACGCCAGATGCGCCACGATGAATGACGGCCAGTCGATGATGCGCTGGCCCAGCGGGTTGATCAGCGGCAGCGTGATCACCGTCGCCACTACCCACAACAACGGCCCGATCGTAATCGCCCAGAGAACGGGTGTCCCCGGCAAGGTGGGCAGCAGCAGCACAAACAGCGCCCCCAGGCTCAACGACAACAAGCCGTGCATTAGCCCGCCGATGATCAGTGCGTCGAGATTGAATTGCGCCAACTGCTCGGGACCGGCCGACTGAAGATCGCGCAGGAACGTGGCCGCGACCACATTGATGGGCAGCCACGGACTGCCCCGCCAGAACGCGCCATAGATCGTCGCCGCCAGCGCCATCGCCACGCCGCCCAATGCCCCGCCGATAAGCCCCGCTCGCAGCGGATAGACGTGTGAGGGAACGGATAGCTCTGTCTCTCGCCGAGTGACTTCTGCCTGTGTCATGATCGCCTCCCTGAACAAGCCACAGTAGATCGCAGTCTAGAGCAAAGCGGGCTCCGTGCGTAGCCCCCGCGTATCCGGCGGCGTGGGAGCCGCCTCTGCTTGCAATCGTTGATTTACTAAGCCTGTTACTTGATCATTACGCCCACAACGTGTAAGCGGTTTTACTCGATCGAGCGCGGTGACCAACGGTTCCGGCTAACGGGTATAATTATGATGTTGTGCAGCCTGTCACGAGGAGATGAGGCGTGGAGTTAAGCTTGTGTTTCATGGGCCTGGGCAGCGTAGGCCGCGAGTTGATCAAGTTGATCGATCGCAAACGCGCCGAGGTACACGCCCAGTACGATCTGACATTCAAAATCATCGGCATCGCCACCGGCCAACACGGCATCGTGTTTGAACCTGCCGGTGTCGATCAGGCGAATGCGCTGAACGGTCTTCCAGTCGATCGAGTTTGGCCGAGTACCGAAGAGAATCGACTAAAGTTGATTCGCGATTGTGCGGCGGTAAGCGCAGCGGCACACGCCAACGGCGCGCTCGTCGAGATGTCGCCAATCAATCGCGCGACGGGCCGCCCCGCGCTGGATTATATGGAACTGGCGTTGAATCTGGGTATGCACGCCATTAGCGCCAATAAAGGGCCAATCGTACATGGCTACCGTCAACTGCGCGATCTGGCCAAGCAACAGGGCAAAGCGTGCCTGTTTGAAGCGACGGTGATGGACGGTTTCCCGCTGCTGAATCTCTATCGCGAATGTTTGCCTGCCACGCGCGTTACCAGTTTTCGCGGCGTGCTGAACAGCACCACCAATTTGATCTTGACGCTGATGGAAGAAGGTAAATCGTTTGACGAGGCCGTGCGCTATGCGCAACAGATCGGCATTGCGGAGACTGATCCCATTAACGACATCGACGGCTGGGATGCGGCAGTAAAAGTGTGCGTGTTGAGCAATGTATTGATGGGTGCAGATATTCGCCCCACTGATGTTGATCGCACCGGCATTCGCGCCATCACGCTCGATATGATTAAGACTGCTCAATTGGCGCGTCGCAAGTGGCGACTGCTGTGCACGGCGGAATGGATCGATGATCGGCTCGTAGCGAAAGTCGCGCCCGAAGAAGTGCCCGCTAACGATCCGATGTTCCGCCTGTATGGCACAACGAGCGCGATCCAGATCAGAACCGATACGTTGAGCCAGCTCACGCTGATCGAGACCGCGCCCACGCCCGCGCAGACGGCTTTTGGCGTGCTGGCCGATCTGATCGCGGCAGCGCGGGGACATTATTAGGGTCGCCATCGGCTTTCAGCCGATGGCGACTCATAGCAAGCCCGCGACGCGGGCTTCTCAACTCTTGCCGTCGATTTTCAATCGATGGCAAACTGCGCCAGAGAGGCTTACATGCTGTACCAGTCTGCATCGCCTTCCACCTTTGACTGGAATTTCGCGCCCAGTATCTTGATGATGCTGGTGAGCCAGGCCGTGCTATACGGCTATTTGATCTATCTGTCGCGCACAGACGGCCGCTGGGGCACCGATGTTCAGCCGCGGCATATCGCGTGGTTCGCGGCCGGGCTGCTGACGATCTTCATCGCGCTGGTCTCGCCGCTGGATGCGCTTAGCAACGAGGCCTCGTTTGCCGCGCACATGACGCAGCACATCCTGCTGGCCATCGTCGCGCCGATCTGTTTGCTGATCGGCACGCCGCGCTACTGGCTAAGTTACCTGTTCAATGTTCCAGTGATTAAGCACTTGCTGAGGCTGGCTGCTCATCCGCTGATTGCGATCGGGGTGTTCAACGTGGTGCTGTGGGCGTGGCATTTACCATCGCTCTATGAGGGCGCGCTGCGCGATTCCAACTTTCACATCGTCGAGCACACGCTGTTTCTGGTGACGGGCGTGATTTTGTGGGCGCCGATCCTGCATCAACTGCCACCCGACAAGCCCATGAGTTACTTTGTGAAGATCGCGTACCTGTTCTTCAACATGGTCACTAGCAGCATCCTGGCTGCGATCTTCACCTTTGCGCAGGGCGTGATTTATCCCTACTATGGCAACGCCATGCAGGTCTTTGGGATGACGCCACTGGACGATCAGCAGTTGGCGGGGGCGATCATGTGGGTGCCGGGCGGCGGCATCTTTCTGGCCGCGACGTTGATCGCATTTGCAGCGTGGCTCAACAACGAAGAGAAAAAGGGGCAGGCCCAGTATCCGCCGCCGTCCCATGCGGCGTGATCTGCAATCTGACCTGATTGGGACCGGACCGCCATCTGTAAGCCGACGGCTATCACGCATCAAGCCCGCGACGCGGGCTTTCTACCACTGGCCGTCGATTTCCAATCGATGGCGAACATCCACCACAAACATCACGCGGGACACGAAGGAAAGATCTTCGTGCCCCGCGTGATTGATAGTGACCCACACGTAGGTCAAGATGACATCTTGACTTACAGTCCCGCTTCGTTCCTCAGCAATTCAGCCTTGTCCGTCTTTTCCCACGGCGCGTCGATGTCGTGGCGGCCAAAGTGGCCGTAAGCCGCCGTGGCCTGATAGATCGGGCGGCGCAGATCGAGGTTCTGGATGATGGCCCCCGGCCGGAAGTCGAAATGATCGGCCAGCAGTTTATCGATCTTCTCAGTGCTGATCTTGTTCGTGCCAAAGGTCTCGACCATCAACGACAGCGGCCGCGCCACACCGATGGCGTACGACACCTGAATTTCCAGCCGATCGGCCACGCCCGCCGCGACCAGGTTCTTGGCTGCGTAACGCGCATAATACGCCGCCGAGCGATCGACCTTGGTTGGGTCTTTGCCGCTGAATGCGCCGCCGCCGTGCCGCGCCACGCCGCCATAAGTATCCACGATGATCTTGCGGCCGGTTAGACCCGCATCGCCCATCGGGCCGCCGATGACGAAACGACCGGTCGGGTTGACGAAGTACTTGGTCTGCTTATCCAGCAAATCACCGGGCACCACCTTGTGGACGATCTGCCCGATCACTTCTTCGGTGATCGTGGCATGATCAACGTTGGCATCGTGCTGCGTCGAGATCAACACGGTGTCCACGCGCACCGGCCGGCCGGCGTTGTATTCCACGGTGACCTGGCTCTTGCCGTCGGGCCGCAGCCACGGCAGTTGGCCGGACTTGCGCGCCGCCGCCAGTTCGCGGCACAACTTGTGCGCCAGTGAAATCGTCAACGGCATCAGTTCTTCGGTCTCATTGCACGCGTAGCCCAGCATCATGCCCTGATCGCCCGCGCCCACCGCTTCGATCTGCGCGTCGGACATCTCGCCGCTCTTGTGCTCCAGCGCATCGTCCACGCCCATGGCAATGTCCGGCGACTGCCCCTTCAACGACACCAGCACGCCGCACGTGCGCGCGTCAAAACCGTACGAACCATCGGTGTAGCCAATGTCCGCCACGATGTCGCGCACGACGTCTTGAATCTCGACGTAGGCCTTGGTCGTGACCTCGCCCATCACCACAATCAAGCCGGTGGTGGTGGCCGTCTCGCACGCCACACGCGAGCGCGGGTCCTGGGCCAGCATCGCGTCGAGAATGCCGTCCGAGATCTGATCGCACATCTTATCGGGATGGCCTTCCGTCACCGACTCGGACGTGAAGAACGACTGCTTCGAAGTCATAAACGTGGTACTCATCGAATCTCCTTGAAATAGTGAGTTAGCCCATAAACAAAATCGCCGCTTCTGGATACAAGAAGAGGCGACACAAGCCACGAAGGTTGCGCTCTCATCTTCCAGAACATTCTGCCGGACTTGGCACCTGGCTTGGAAATTGGAGATTGGAAATTGGAATTTAGAAATTGGAGAACGGCCTAAGCCACTCCAACGTCCAACCTCCAACTTCTAAGCTCCATTCCAGCTGGTTGTCGAGGCATCATCGGGCCGGTCCCTCCGCCTCTCTGGATAAGAGTATTGCGTATTCAATTGTGTATCGGCGGGCACAGCGCGCCGCCAACGCGGCGAGAGAATACCACAAAAACAGTCAATGTGCAACACATGCGGTGCAGTGCTCCCGTGAGCAATGATCAATGTACAATGATGGTAAGGAGCGATCCATGAAGATAGCGATTGGCAGCGACGAAGCGACTGAACTTACCACGTTCTTGATCAAAGAACTCCGGGCGCGCGGCCACACCCCCATCCCGATTGGTCCGCTTGCGCCCGACGATCCAGACGTAGACTGGCCGCTCACGTCCAGCCGCGTCGCGGAGTTGGTCGCGCGCGGTGACGCCGACGAAGGCATCGTGTGCTGCTGGACGGGCACGGGCGCCAGCATCGCGGCGAATAAAGTCCGTGGCGTTCGCGCCGCCCTGTGCCACGACGCAGAGACGGCGCGCGGCGCGCGCATCTGGAATCACGCCAACGTCCTGGCTCTAAGCCTGCGCGCCACGTCGATCCCGATTGCGAAAGAAATCCTCGAGGCGTGGTTCAATACGTCGACAACCGAGGGCGAAGCGCAAAGCGACTGGAATCTAAGGCAGATCGAGCGCGTGCGGCAGATTGAGGAACAGCCAGGCCGTTAGCCAAACAACTCTTCCAACCCGCGCCACACATCATCGCGCCAGGCCGGATAATTGTGGCCGCCGTGATACTCGCGATAGGTCGCGTCGTAGTTCATGGTTGCCAACCAGTCACGCAAATGCCGATTGGCCGATTTGTTTAGTTCGTAACGCCCCACGTCCAGCCAGATCTTCGCATGTCGATTGAACTTCGCGCGCACCAGATCAAACACGAACGTCTCGTGTCCGCGCAAGGTGAATGATCCTGACTGGCTCAAGACGCGATTGAAAATCTTCGGGTAGCGCAGCCCCATCGACAGGGCGAGCAAGCCGCCCAACGACGCGCCCAGCACGCCGTAATCGCCCGGTTCGGTCAACCGCAACCGCGATTTCGCCAGCGGCAGCACTTTGGTCAACACGGCCCCGATGATGGCTTCGCTGGCGCTATACTCTTGAATGCGCGCTGGGCCGCCGTGATCGATCATAGCGAGGGCGACCGGTTGCATGCGCCCCTGCGCGATCAAGTTATCCACGATGTCGGGCAATCGCACCCGCCGCAGATAATCGCGCCCGTCGAAGACGACGATCAGCGGGCTGGGTCGATCGGTCGGCGGTTGATACAGATAGATCGCGCGTCGATTGCCAAAGAATAGATCGGTCTCGATCACATGGCGTGAGACGATTCCGCGCCGCACGCCGCGCTGACGTTGAATCAACGGCGTCGGGCCGCCCGACATGTAGAAATAGTGGTTCAAGCCGCCGTAGCCGTTGGGCGCGACGTTGGCGTTGCAGGGATCGGGCACACGCTGATCGCCGCACACCAGCGCATATTCGATGTAGGCGTTGCGCAGCAGTTTGACGGTGTGCGTCCACAGATCGGGCGCAACGCGGCGCAACTCGATCGGGTCGCGGGCATTCCAGCGGTTGAAGTCGCCGACGAGTTTAGGCGCAGCGTGACCGTGCCAGACAAAGGTGGCCCGGTCGCCGTCGATGAGCGGCGTGCCTTCAGTGTGAGCGCGTTTCAATAAACTCTGTGGCATGATCATCTCCAGCCCATAATGGCAAAACAGGCCGCATGATACCGCAAACACCTGCTGTACGCAAAGCCCGCAG
>JACRBO010000768.1 GCA_016219235.1 Chloroflexota bacterium | reverse complement strand
TCGTAGATCGTCTGCCCGCCCAGCGCATTGGTAACGGTCAGCGGCCTGTTCAACGCATCGTAGACCGAGGTGGTCGTGCGCTCTTCAGCATCCGTCTGCGCCAGCAGGTTGCCCACGCGATCGTAGCGCAGGCCCTGCGTGCCGCTGAGTGGATCCGTCATGGTGATAACGCGATTGAGCGCATCATACGTCAGGCTCGTCGTGCGGCCTTCCGCATCGGTCCTGGCGAGCTGGTTGCCCACCGCATCATAGGTCATCGTCATGACGTTGTTCAACGCATCGGTGATAGCAATCGGCTGATTGACCGCATCATACGCCAGACGTGTCTGATGCCCCTCGGCGTCGATCTCGGCCACGGGGTTGCCCACGGCATCGTAGACATTGACCAGTGTGCCGCTCAGGGGGGCGGTAGTTGTGATCAGCCGGTGGAGGGCGTCGTAGTCAAAGCGCGTCGTGCGACCTTCGGGATCAGTCCGCGCGATCGGGTTGCCGGCCGCGTCATAGTCCACCAGCGTGAGGCCGTTCAGCACATCGGTCATCACCACCTGTCGATTGAGCGCATCGTAACCATAGCGTGTTGTGTAGCCCAACGCATCGATCGTCGCGATCCGGTTATCGACCGCATCGTATGCCGTGCGCGACACGTAGCCCAGCGCATCCGTAATGACAATGGGGCGATTCAGCGCGTCATAGCCATAGCGCGTGATGCGACCCAACGCGTCCGTCTTGGCGATGGTGTTACCGAGCGCGTCATAGCGCATGACCATGGCTTGACTCAGCGCGTTAGTGGCGGTGACGATTTGATTCAACGCGTCATAGGCAAAGCGCGTGGTGCGGCCTTCGGCGTCGGTCTTGGCGATGACATTGCCCGCAGCATCGTAAGCTTGAACCGTCACGCTGTCCAACGCATCGGTAGCGGTGATGACGCGATTCAGCGAATCGTAAGCATAGGCGGCAACGCGACCCAGGCCATCGGTTTCGGTGATGACATTGCCGACCGCGTCATAGAACGTGTAAGCACTGTGGCCCAGCGCATTAGTGATGGCGACAACGTGATCGAGGCCGTCATAGGCATATTGAATGGCACGACCATTTGCATCGGTCATCGTCAGTTGATTGCCGACGGCGTCATAGGTGTAGAGTGTGCGGCTTTGCAGCGCATCCGTCATCACCACCCGGCGATTGAGCGCGTCGTAGTCATAGTGTGTGACGTTGCCATTGGGATCGCGTCCGGCCAGGCGATTACCGGCAGCGTCATAGGTATTGACGGCGGTGTAATTCAGCGCATCGGTGACCGTGATGACGCGGCGCAATGCATCATACTCATAAGTCGTGGTGTGGTTGTTCGCATCGGTCAACCGCGTGCGATTACCCACCGCATCATAACCGTAGGTTGTCACCGAGCCGATCGGTGCGGTCATCGAGATCAAGCGGCCAAGCAAATCGTAGTCGAAGAGTGTGCTGTGACCGCGCGCATCGATCTGCCGGATCTTGTTGTTGGCTGCATCATATTCGTAAGCGGTGACATTCCCCAGCGCATCGGTCGTGCGGATGACGCGACCGGCTGCGTCATAGGCGTAGTAAGTGGTAAAACTACGCGTTCCCGTGACGACGAGCTGGTTGCCGACGGCATCATAGGCAGTGTGCGACGTGTAGCCTAGTGTATCCGTGACCACGCTGATGCGATTCAGCGCGTCAAAGCCGGACAGTGTGACATGCCCGTTGGCATCACGCACACTGCGGCGATTACCGTTGGCGTCGTAAGCGTAGGTGGTCACGCCATTCAGCGGATCGGTGACCGTGATCACGCGACCGGCCGCATCGTACTCCTTGCGCAGCACGCGTCCCGCCGCGTCTTGCAGGCTTAGCAAATTGCCGCCCGCATCGTAGTGCTGAATCGTCGCGCCACCGAGCGCGTTGGTGGTAGTAATCAGCCGGTTGAGCGCATCATAGCCGTAGCGTGTGGTGAACCCGCGCGTGTCGGTGACTGCGTTGCGATTGCCAACGGCATCATAGGCGACGCGCGTGGCATGGCCGAGGGCGTCCGTGATCACGATCGGGCGGTTGAGCGCGTCGTAGGCATAACGGGTGATATGGCCCGCTGCATCGCGCGTGCTAAGGCGGTTGCCGTTCGCATCGTACTGGCTGATCGTCTGGCTGCCCAGCGCATCCGTCGTGGTGATGACGCGACTAAGTTGATCGTAGGCCAGTCTGGTGGTTGCGCCACGCTTATCCGTGATCGACAACGGATTGCCCAGTCGATCATAGGTGTAGACCGTACTCGTCAGCGGCGCGGTGAGCGTGATCAGCCGATTGAGCGCGTCAAATTCATAGGTCGTGGTGTAGCCGCGTCCGTCGACCACCGCCGTGCGGTTGCCGGCGCGATCATAGCCATACCGCGTAACGCCATTCAGCGCGTCAGTAATGACGACCACGCGCTTCAAGTCATCATAGCCGAGACGGGTGGCAAAACCGCGCGCGTCGGTCAGCACAACCTGATTGCCAATGGCGTCATAGACGACATAGGCCGCTGAACCCGAGGCGTCAGTCATAACGACGTTGCGCTTCAAGGCGTCGTAGGCAAAGCGCATGACCGAGCCGCGCGTGTCGGTGACGGCGATTTGATTGCCGACCGCGTCGAACTCCGTCCGCGCCGCATAGCCCAACGCATCGGTGACGGCCATGGTGCGTTTGAGCGCATCGTAAGCATACTGCGTCGAGTGACCCGCCGGATCGATCACTTCGATGCGATTGCCGACGGCATCGTAGCGCGCGACCGTCGTGCCGCTCAGCGGATTGGTGATCGTGATCGGGCGGTTGAGGGCGTCGTAGGCAGTGCGGGTGGTGTGACCCCGCGCGTCCGTCTCGGCTACCTTGTTGCCCATCGGATCATAGGCGATTGTGGTGGTGGTGCTCAGGGCGTCGGTGGTGCGCGTGTTGCGATCGAGCGCGTCGTACTCCTGGGTCGT
>JACRBO010000783.1 GCA_016219235.1 Chloroflexota bacterium | reverse complement strand
CCACGGTCGCGGCGCGACTAACCACGGTCGCGGCACGACTAACCACGGTCGCGGCACGACTAACCACAGTCGCGACCAAAGTCAGGTTTATGCTCATGTAACTGACTCATATCGGGACGCAACTGACTTACGTCGCGGCCTGACTGACTTCCATCGCGACGCAACTCAATCGGGTCGCGACAGAACTGACTTACATCGCGGCGCGACTAACCACAGTCGCGACCAAAGTCAGTTTTATGCTCATTTCTGTCTGTTCAATCCAAATTCGCCTCAAAATCGGGCTTTCGGCTAGAAATGACCGGGGTTACCATCATGGCGTTGGGCCGCCGCACCTATCGGGTCGCTTGACTATCTCGCCGTACACGTGCTAAACTTCACGAACCAAATCCTCTGCACCAGGAGAACAACCGGCATGGCACGTCAGAAACGTACTTCCAAAGAGTTGGACAAAGCCCGTGAGCGAATCACCAACCTGAAGTCGATCATGGCAGCGCTCGATCTGGGCAGCGGCTTGACGGTGACCGCCTACCAGATCGAGATCGATCAGTTGCAGGGCCAACTCGATCACTACAACCAGCAGCTGTCGGACCTGGATGAGCAACTCAATAATCTGGCGGTCAGTGAAAAAGCCATGGCCGCGCTCAGCGAACGGATGCTGGATGGTGTGGGGGTGAAATACGGCAAGGATAGCAACGAATACGAGAAGGCGGGCGGCGTCCGCAAGAGCGAATATAAGAAGCCAGAGCGCAGAACCCCGCCCACCAGCCAGTCATAAACCGTCGTCTGTTTCAACCTGAAAACATCAGCCGCCGACGTTCCTGCACGCCGACGGCTGTTTTACTCGTCACTCGTCACTTATCACGCATCATCGCCCGCGCGTACTGCGTAAACATGACGGCACTCCCGATGGTGCCGGCCAGCGTGACGGCCAGGATAATCAGCAGACCCGCCAGCGGCGTTCCTTCCGGGAGGCGGGTGATTGCCAAGAAAATAGCGCCGCCCAGGAGCCAACCTAATACCCAGCCTGTCGTAATGACAACGACATGTCTGCGTGTCAGCAGAGGTTGTGCTCGCCGCAGCACCAGACCGGTGAGGCAACCGGCCAGTCCCGTCATGGGAATGAACAGCAGTCCGGGGATCAGGAGAGTCCAGATGGCGAGCGCCCAAATGGCAATCAGGCTCAGCAGGTATCTCAGTGAAACGGTCGGTTGTAGCCATCGCCAGGCCAGGCCAATGGCTAAACCACCGCCCGCACCAACGATCGCACCGCCAACAGCGCGATGAATGAAAGATAAGTTCAGACCGATGAAAGTGCTCACCGCCCAGCCACCGGCCGCCAGCACGATGGGTTGCCAGACGGGCCGGGGGTCGATTGCGACGTTGGGTAGCGCGGCCCGTTCTTCGTCTGGTGTCCGCGCACGGGGAGCGACCTCAACCGGGGCAACCGGCTGGCCCTCTGGAATGGCAGCCCGCAAGGCCCTGACCATTTCACTGACGGCGGCAAAGCGGTTTTCGGGCGTTTTGGCCAGCGATTTCAGTATCACCCGCTCAACCGCCTCAGGCAGGGCCGGATTAAGGGTGCGCGGCGGCGGCAGCGGATCGTTGATGTGCTTGATGACGACGGCCAGCGGCGTTTCGGCGCGATAGGGAACTCGCCCGGTCGCCAGCTCATATACCATCACACCCAGCGAGTAAATGTCACTACGCGCATCGATGGTCTGACCCAGGCCCTGCTCGGGCGACATATAAGCGGGCGTGCCCAGGATCGCGCCAGATGTAGTGAGGTGCAGCGAACCTTCGACCATCTTCGCCAAACCAAAATCCATCAGCAGGCAATTCCCGCGCTCATCGATCAGCACGTTGCTCGGCTTCACGTCGCGATGGATCAGGCCGTGCTGGTGGGCATAGTCGAGTGCGTCCCCTACTTGCGAAATGATCCGGCGGATTTGTCCCAACGGTAGCGACTGCCCCTGAAGCAAGTGAGTCAACGTGCCGCCGGCGACGAACGGCATCACCAGATAGGTATAGCCGTCGCCCTCGCCAAAGTCGAAGACCGGCAGAATGTGCGGATGCTGAAGCCGGGCGAGAATTTTTGCCTCACGTTGGAAGCGGCTCACAAACTGCGGATCGGCCGCAAAGTGTCGCGGCAGAACCTTGAGCGCCACGTACCGGTCCATCGCCGGCTGATACGCCTGATAGACGGCGGCCATGCCACCCTCACCCAGCGGCGCGACAATTTGATAGGAGCCTAGCTGTTTACCGGTGAGGTCTTCCACGTCACTCCATCGACCCCGCGCTCAACGCCCGCATCCGATCGCAATCGGTGACGACGATGTAACCGCCCGGCTCGGTAAACACCAGCCCCTCTTTGCGGAACTTGCTCATGATGCGGATGGCGGTCTCGATCGTCGTGCCCGTCATATCGGCCAAATCCTGGCGCGACAACGGCAGATTGATCTTCACACCCCGATCGGTTTGCGCGCCGACCTTGTCGCATAACTTCAACAGGATGTGCGCCACGCGAATATCCACGCGATCTGTCGCCAGAGCGCGCATGTGCATCGCGGCGCGCAGCCGCTCGCCCAAAATCGCGATGATGCGCAGCGGAATATCGGGGAACTGTCGCGCCAGTTGCAGATACTCAGCGCGTTCCAGGCTCAGCGTGGCCGTCGACGTCATGGCGACAGCCGTGGCCGGATGCACCGGAAACAAAATTCCCGCGCCGCCAAACATCTCGCCGGGCAAAATCACCTCCAGGATGTTCTCCTGCCCGTCGGCGCTGTGCTTGATGATCTTCACCTGGCCGTCCTGGACCACCCACAACCGATCGGCTGGATCACCTTCCAGAAAGATAAACGTGCCCGGTGCAAACGTCTCCACCCGGAAACGATCGGCAAACGACGCGATCTGATCGGGGGTCAGTGTTGAAAACAGGGGAACTTGGCGGAGGAGTTCAGCGGGTGTGGACATCCCAAATTCATAATTCATAGTTCATAGTTCATAGTTCATAATGCAGCGGGCACATGGTCAGCGATCATTATGCACTATGCACTATGAATTATGCATTAGCGACCGCGCAGCCGGATGCGCGCATCGCGGCAGTGCGGGCATTCCAGCCCGTAGTATTCGCGGCCACAGGTGCGGCAGGTGCGCGGATCGATGGGGCGATCTTCCGTCAACGAGGCGGCGATCAGCACGATCTCTTGCCCCGTGAAATGATCCAGCCACTCGGTCAGGTCCTCGCCCCCGATTGTCCAGTGGCCCTCGGCGTCCTTCAATAACACCCCGCGCTTCACGCTGGCGTCCATGTCATAGGCGGCGGACGCCATTTCCAACACCGTCGCTTTACGCAGTGACATTGACTTCCTCCTCGTCGGCTACTTCAGCCGCGGCGACTTCAGCCGCGGCGACTTCAACCGCAACTGCCGTGCTCGCTACGGTCTCTGGCAGCACCCGCTGCGCCGCCTGATCGTGCTGGATGCGAAAATGATCGAAGTCGCGCGCCACGATCGTTTCCGGGAAAATGGCGCGGGCCTCGGCCTGCACTTCACGTTCGCCGTAGCGGCGCGAGATGTGCGTCAAGATCAATTGCTTCACACCCGCCTCGCGGGCCAGTCGCGCGCTCTGCGTGGCCGTCAGGTGCCCGTGATCCCTGGCCAGATCGGCTTCCACATCCAGATACGTCGATTCGATCACCAGCGTATCCACGCCGCGCACGTGCTCCAGCAGATTATCGGTGCGGGCGGCATCGCCCACCACGGCCAGCGACGTGCCCACCACTTCCGGTCCCAGCACATCGTCCGGTTGGATCACGCGGCCGGTGCTCAACGTGATCGCTTGACCGTTGACCAGCAATTTGCGCTCCGGACCAAAGGGTACGCCCAGCGCCTGCGCCTGCTCGGCCAGAAACGGCCGATGATTCTTCTCGCGAAACAGATAACCAAAGTTGCCGGGGCCGCGATGCGTCACCGGAAACGCCGTCAGTTCAAAGAATTTGTCTTCAAACAACTTGCCCGGTTTCACTTCTTTGAAGTGCAGCTCGACCGGCGTCTGCGCCTCGCGCAGCACGATGTTATAGATCAAATCCTGCACCCGATCAAGCGCCGCCCGCCCGCCGTACACGCTGAGCGCCTCAAACGTCTCCCAGCGGATCAACGTGCTGAGCAGACCGGCCAACCCCAGGATGTGATCGAGATGGCCGTGAGTCAGCAAAATCTTGTCCAGCCGCTTGAAGCCCAGGCCGCTTTTCAGCAACTGCCGCTGCGTGCCTTCGCCGCAATCGATCATGAAACGCTGCTCGTTGTGCAGCACGATCTGCGCGGGCAGGCCGCGCCGCATGGAGGGCGCAGAGGCTGAGGTACCAAGAAAGACAAGTTCAAACATAGAGTAATCAGTGATTGGTAATCAGTAACTGGTGATTGGTAACTGATTGACCAATCGACCGATTACCAATTGACCAGTTACCGCTTTATTGTGCGCTCGCTAACGCCGTGAAGATCAAGACCAGCACCATCAGACCCAGATTCAGCCGGGTCAGGCGGGTCTGCTGGGTCTGCAAGCGCGCCGCCTCGACGGGATTCTCGACGCCGTTGGCGACCAGCAGGGCGTTGCGGCGCAGGGCCGGCTGAACCGAAAACGTGACATACGCGGCCAGCGCAATCATCGCGCCGACGGCCAGGTGTTTGAGCAAAATCGCCGCCGACCAGACATTATCCATTTGCAGCAGGCCCTTGTAAAACCGGTTGTTGACCAGCTGCACCATGCCCGTCAACAGCAGCACGATCAGGCTGAGATTCGCCAGCGGCTGAAAGCGCTTCTGCACCGCATCCATCAGATGCGCCGCATCCATCAGATGCGCCGCGTCCAGACCGCGCACGGCTTGCGCGCGATCCGCCAACACCCGATTGGCGATCGGCTCGATTACGAACGAGATCGTCACCAGGCCGCCGATCCAGACCACGGTGGCGATCAAGTGAAACAGAAAACTCGCGGTGAGCAGGAAACTGCTGGTCAGCATGGCAAGGATTATACCCGATGGCTTGTGAGACGGAAAGACACTCGCGCGTGGTGTGCACGCAAAGTTTGTCAGATACGTAGCGAGCAGGCTCCGTGCGTAGCCCCCGCGTGGCCGGCGGCGTGGGAGCCGCCTCTGCTGTCAAAATGAGAATTGATGCGCGCCGAAGTCAGCGCGTAGCATACACTTGCAGAACATCATCGGCATACATCGGGTCGGCGCCGATAATCGCCTGGAACTGATCCATTTGATCGGGATTGGACATGGATCGATGGACCAGCAGATAGCGCACACCCCGATCGGCCAGCTGTGCTTTCGCGGCAGTGCGCTGCTTATCCGTCAACTGGCTGCTGCCCGGACTGCGCAGTGCGCGCAGCAGCGCATTCGCCTCGATGAAGTCGTATGCCCGATCGGGTGTGCGCGAGACGTGACCTTCCACCAGTGCTTTGTGATGCAGCGTCTGCCAGTAGAGATAGACCTTGGACGGGTTGCGCCCCATCGGCAGATCGAGCACGGCATAGGTATCCGCCTCGCCCGCGATCTGCGCCATAGACGGCGACTGCGCGGGCAGCGGCAGCATCGGGTATGGGACGCTGAGATATTCGAACAGGATCACGACGGTGACGACGCCGGCGAGCACGACCCGACTCCGCGGCCAATGGCCGCCGATCGCCGCAAACCCCCACGCGGCCAGCAGAGCCAGCGACAACGGCACGACGATGTTGAAGCGATCCGGCGACCGCAGAAAACTAAACGGGAAGATGTTTTGCAGCAGCGCAAAGGGCAGGGGCAGCGCCGGGTAGGGCACGCCGTTGACGCGCAACTGCGAACCCAGCGCCAGCACGACGCACATCAAACCCGCGACAAGCCAGCCCAGTGAACGCCGTCGCTGCGACGCCACACCGACGATTGCCAGCAGCAATGCCCCGTAACCCAGATACGGCATCCATAGATTGTTCTTG
>JACRBO010000763.1 GCA_016219235.1 Chloroflexota bacterium | reverse complement strand
GCATATCGGGGTGTGTCTGGATTTTAGGAACTTTGACGATTTGGCGCGCGCCCAAAAATCGATCGAGTTGTTGGCGCCTTACGCGATTCACGTTCATGCCAAATCGCGCGCGTTCGATGAGGCTGGCGAAGAGGCCACGATCGACTATCGGACGTGTCTGAGCGCGTTGAAGGCGGCGAAGTACGACGGCGCGATCAGCATCGAGTACGAGGGCGACGGCGATGCGGCGACGGGCATCCAAAAGACGCGGGATTTGATTGAGAAGTATTGGGAGCGAGACGGAGAACCGGGCCGCCGGCGTTAGTAGCGAGGCACCGTCGGGTCAACCCGTATCGACCATTCGTCGATGCCGCCGACGAGGTTGGCGACCTGCTTGAATCCCATGCGTTCTAGCATGAACGCCGCCTGATAACTGCGCGAGCCGGTGTGACACTGCAAGACATACGCCTGATCTTTGTCCAATTCACGTGACCACTGATAAATTTCGCCCAACGGCTTTAAGACAGCCGCGGCAATATGGCAATGCGCAAACTCATAGGGTTCACGAACATCAATGATGATTGGCGCAGTTCCCGCCTTGAGCCGATCGGCCAACTCTTGTACCGTCATGTGTTGCATAAGCATGTCTCTCCCGTACCGGACTATATCAGATATAGACACAAACAACTATCCAGCGTCACATAGCGATACGAGGATTCTACCCCGAAGCTAGCCCCGCATCAAGCAGTTCATGGCCTCCGAGGTCCTCGCGTATCTCAAATTGAGACTTGCTGGTTTGCCGCCAGTTGGTAATAACGTGGACTGCCATCGCGCAATGGAACTGCAATGATATTGATATTGATTAGAAATCAAATCGTTTGTTTTCGATGATAGAATGATGGCAACTTATTTGCTTAAAAGGAGCAAAAGCATGAAAACGCAAGGCGGTTTTACCCTGATCGAACTCTTGGTCGTTATTGCAATTCTGGCGGTGTTGTTCGGTGTGACGGCGTTGGCGCTGAACGGCGTCGGCAGCAATGCGGCGACCGTGACCGCGGCCGCCGAGAAGGACGTGGTGCAGACTGCGATTGATGTTTGGATGACGCAGAACCCGAGCACCAGCCTGACCACGAATCTTGGTGCCACTGTGGTAGTTAGCCCAACCACAACGAACTTTGGTCAGTACCTACGAAGGGCATCCAAATATGGCTACTGTTGGAATGCCAGTGGCGTGCTCTCCCAAACTCTGACTGTTGGCGACGCCTGCCCGTAGAGTGAAACATCGGCTTGATTTTCCGCCGTTCGATGCTATAACGGTATTACAGAGCGGATAGCTCAAGAACCCCGGCTTCTCCTGTAGACCGGGGTTCTTTCTAATTTATCGGGAGACCAGGCTGCATGGCAAATATCTTAGTCATCGATGACGATCAGGGCGTGCTGCAACTGGTAAAGTTGATTTTGTCGCACGAAGGCCATCAGGTCCTGGTCGCGGCCGACGGCTTTCAGGGCCTCAAGATCGCCCGGCAGCAGCGGCCCGATCTGATCCTGCTGGACCTGATGCTGCCCGGCATCGATGGCTTTGAAGTGTGCAGCCGGCTGCGCCAGGATTCGAGCACGGCGAATGTGCCGGTGCTGATCGTGTCGGCCAAATCTCAAGACACCGATCGGTCGGCCGGCGCCAAAGTCGGCGCCAACGGCTATCTGACCAAGCCCTATCAACGCAGCGAGTTATTGGCCCAGATCGAAGTGTTTCTGGGCAAATCGTCACCGTCGGTGTCAACAGAGGCGGCACCGTCAACGGTGACAACCTCCACCGGCGCGGTCGTGACGCTGATCGGCGCGCGTGAATCGGAAGTCATCACCCACGTCGTCGTCAACACCGCCGTCGCGCTGGCCGGTACGGGCGCACGCGTGACGCTGGCCGATCTGCGGCCTTTTTCGGTGGAGCAGAGTTTGCAGCTGGGCCTCACGCCGCGCGTCGATCCGCTTGATCTGAATCAGACCGAAGCCGCGGCCATTCAATCGGCTGAGCTGGCGGCGCACGCCAGCGGACTACGCTTGCTGAATAACTTGGAAGGCAGCGGCGAAGCGGGCCAGCTGACGGCGGCGGACGTATCGGCCGTGCTGGGCGATTTACTGCCGCGTATGGACTACACATTGCTGAGCCTGCCGCTCTACCCGATCGAGTTGTTGCGCGAAGTGGCGGCGCGTTCCCGGTTGATGGCCGTCGTCGCGCCGGCTGATCCGGCGGGGTTGGCCGCCACTCGATCGGCTTTGAACTTGCTCGATCGGCTGGGCGTGCCCGACGCGCAGATCGGATTGATAACGATCGGCAGCGCTGCGCCCGATCTGGGTCGAACCATCCTCGCTACACTGCCTGCCGCAGCAGACGCTGGCGATCCCGCGTATGGGGCGCTGGCTGCCCGGCTGCGCGAGCAATGCAAAGGAACAGCCGGATGAGCGTGCCCGCGTATGATCTGCCCGCCGCGCGCCGCGATCTGATCGACGTCATGCTGGATGCCGACCTCGTCAGCGCGACCCAGGTGGAAGCGGCCCGCCTGATGGTTGCGCCCGGTCAAAGCCTCATTGATGTACTGCTGGCGCAGAAGGTCATCAGTCCGCGCGACGTGGCGATGGCGTTCAGCCTGCAACTCAATCTGCCGTTGATCGAGCTCAAGCGTCACGTCGTGCAGCCGCAGGCGATCGAGCTCGTGCCCGAATATCTGGCGCGGCGTCATAACCTGATCCCGCTCGACGTGATCAACGGCGAATTGATCGTCGTCACTGAAAACCCGCTGGACGTGCAGGCGCTGGAGGATGTGGGGCTGCGGGCCGGGATGCGGGTGCGCCCGGCGATCGGCGTGCGCGACGACATTCAAGAGGCGCTGGCCCAGTATTACCGATCGAGCAGCGAGATCGAGCGCCATCTCGGCCAGATCGCGCCTGAACCAGGCCCGCCCGTCGAGCCGCGACTCACGGTCGAAGCCATCGCGCAAAACCCGGTCGCGCGCGTCGTCGAGTTGATCATCAATCAGGCCATTCGCGATCGGGCGTCCGACGTGCACATCATCCCGGACGCCGACACGCTGCGCGTGCGCTATCGCATCGACGGCATCTTGCACGACATGCTGCAAGTGCCGCTCAACGTGCATGGCCCGCTCATCAGCCGCATCAAGATTCTGGCGGAGATGAACATTGCCGAGCGCCGCCGGCCGCAGGACGGCCAGTTCACGTTCACCGGCGATCGCGGCGAAGTGGATGTGCGCGTGGCGACCGCCGAAACGGCGCACGGCGAAATGGCCGTGCTGCGCATTTTGGACAAATCGATTTCGCTATTGCAACTGCGCGATCTGGGTTTCCTGCCTGATGCGCTGCGATCGATCGAGCGCGTGTATACGCTGCCGTTTGGCATGGTGCTGGTTTCCGGCCCCACCGGCGCGGGCAAGACCACCACGCTGTACGCGATGATGAATCAGTTCAACCGGATCGAGAACAACCTGATTACGATCGAAGACCCGATCGAGTACCAGTTCGATCGGATCAGCCAGATTCAGGTCAACCGGCAGGCGAACATCACGTTTGCGACCGGACTGCGCGCGATTTTGCGGCTCGATCCCAACGTGATCCTCGTCGGCGAGATCCGCGATCAGGAAACGGCGCAGATCGCCGTGCAGGCCGCGTTGACGGGCCACCTGGTGTTGTCGTCGATCCACGCCAACGATTCGGTCGGCGCACTGTTTCGGTTGATCGATCTGGGCGTCGAGCCGTTTCTGGCGGCTTCGGCGCTGGTGGGCATCGTGGCGCAGCGGCTGGTCCGCAAGGTGTGCGATCGCTGCCTGACGCCCGGCGACATCAAACCTGAAGAGCGGCAGGCCTATGAATCGGAACTGGGGTCGTCGCCCGTGCACTTTCAACACGGACAGGGCTGCAACTTCTGCGCCGAGACGGGTTATCGGGGCCGCACCGGCGTGTTTGAAGTGTTGACGGTGACCGAATCGATCCGCCGCCTGCTGATCGGCAACGCCAGCGCGAACGAGATTCGCACTAACGCGCTGACCGAAGGCATGGTGACGATGTGGCGCGACGGTATGTTGAAGACGCGAGACGGCATCACGACAGTGCGCGAGGTCATGCGCAATGCCTATACGATTCGGTGATCGAAAGGAACTACTCAGCCGTCATTGCGAGGAGCGTTGTTTGCGACGAAGCAATCTCCTTCACCGACGGCAAGACTTGCGGATGGGCGCTGAGATTGCTTCGCAAAAAGCGCTCGCAATGACGGATCATCATTATGAACTACCAATACGAAGCCTTCGATAAAAACGGACAACGCTCGGCCGGTATCCTTGCGGCGTCGGGCGAGACGGCGGCCGAAGAGGCCCTGTGGCGACAGGGGCTGACCATCGTGCGGCTGTCCGAGGCCAGGGCGCGGCCTTCGCTG
>JACRBO010000762.1 GCA_016219235.1 Chloroflexota bacterium | reverse complement strand
CACCTCTGCGGAAAGACTTTGGATTTACATCCGTTTTGGGCTGTAAAGAATCACTCTGCGCATTGCTCAGGCTGGACACTTGCACCGCGCTGCGGATGCAGTGCAGGTGTTGTCAAATCCAGCCTCCCAGCCGTCGGATTTGACAATCCGCCGGGAGCGCCGAAAATGCAGATTCGTTTCTTGACAGACCCGTTCGCTCAACCGGCTGGCTATCCGGCGAGAAACACGTGGGGTGAATTATACTCAAGACCGGGGTTGCGGGCTATGCCGATAATCAACAAAGCCGACGGCGGTCGGCTTTGTGCAGTCTTACTCAATCCTTACCTTACAGCCATCAATCAACGGCCGATAGCGCCAACTCGACGGCCTCGTCCAGCTTCAGCGCTTCGCCAACCCGCCAGGCCGACTCGAACTCGGTCGCCACAAGGGCCGATCGGATTTTGGATAGCCGCGCGTCGTATTCAGCCTTGTCGGGCGGCGCGGGCGCGGTGCCGATCGACTTGCGCAGGACGGCCGCAGCGCCGAACAGCGTCGCCGCGCGCAGCCACCGATGTTCCACCGTCGCCAGGCTGGCAAAGCGTTCCAACCCGTCGGCAATGCCGTCCTTCTCACCGATGGTGCGCAACAAGGTCAGGCTGTCAACCATCGCCGCCCGTGATTCGGCCAGCCGGCCCAGATGCAGTAGCGCGTCCGCCACGTTGCCCTGTGAAATCGCCACGCCAGTCCGATCGCCCAACGTCCGAAACATCGCCACCGCCTCGGCGGCATATTGACGGGCCATCTCGTAATCGCTCTGAAATAAGGCGATGCGTCCCAGATTGTCCAGCCCGTTCGCGATCGACCACGTATCGCCCAGTTCGCGTTTGATGGCCTGCGCCTGTTCCAGCCAGTCGCGCGCCCGGTCAAACTGCATCTGAAAGGACACGGCCATCGCCAGATTGTTCAGCGCCGCCGCCGTGCGCCGCCGGTCGCCGTGTGTCTCGAAGATCGCCAGCGACACTTCAAAATACGCCTGCGCGGAAGCGTAATCGCCCATGTAATCGGCCATCGCCCCGGCCGCATTCAAGACCTTGGCGCGGCTCAGCGTCACGCCGGTCGACAGCGTCGCCAGCGTTTCCAGCCAGGTGCGCCCTTCGATAATGTGACTGTGCAGCTCCCAGAACCGATAGAGCGCGCCGGCGATTCTGAGGCCGCGTTCCAGATCGTGCGTCTTGCACCAGTCCAGCGCGGCACGGATGTTGCCGTATTCCAACTCCAACCGATCGAGCCACGCCGCCTGACTGGGCCGCATCAACTCCGGCTCGGCTTGTTCCACCAGCGTCAGACACGCCGCCGCGTGTGCCCGATGGATACGCTCAGTCTCACTGGCCTCGTGCAGCTTGTCGTGCGCATACTCGCGGATCGTTTCCAGCATGCTGAACCGCAGTTCGCCGTCTAACTCGCGCGACTGGGTCAACGAATTGTTGACCAGCGAGTCTAATTCATCGTACAGGTCGATGCCCAGCTGACCATCCGCATTCGTTACGGCCTCCGCCGTGTCATACGTCCAGCCGCCGACGAACACACTCAATCGCCGGAACAGCACCTTGGCGTCGTCGTCCAGCAGATCGTAACTCCAGTCGATAGTATTGCGCAGCGTTTGCTGGCGCAGCGGCAGATCGCGCGCACCGCCCGTCAACATCTCCAGGCGGTGTTGCAGCCGATTGAGCAGCGCTTGCGGCGACAACAGTTTGATGCGGGAGGCGGCCAACTCGATGGCGAGCGGCAGCCCGTCCAGCCGATAGCAGATCTCGGCAAGCGCGGGCGCGGTCGCGTTCGTCACGGCAAAATCGGGCTTCACGTCGCGCGCGCGTTGAATAAACAACTCAACCGCGGCATATTGCGACAGCGTTTCGCCGGTTGTCGATGACGCACTGCGCGGCGGCAATTCCAACGGCGGCACAGGCAGTTCTTTTTCACCGCGCACCCGCAGCGGCGTGCGACTGGTCGCCAGCACCTGCAGCCTGGGGCAGGCCCGCAGCAGTTCGGCGATGTGCGGCGCGGCGTCTACCACCTGCTCGAAGTTGTCCAGCACCAACAGCTGATGCTTGTTGTGCAGCCGATCGATCAGCAGTTCGATCAAGGGTCGCGAGGCGCTTTCGGTCACGCCCAGCACTTGCGCAATCGCCGCCAGCACCAGCGCGGGGTCGCCGATCGGCGCGAGCGGCACAAACGTCACGCCGTCCTCGAAGTCGTCCACCAACTCCAGCGCCACTTGCAAAGCCAGGCGCGTCTTGCCGGTGCCCCCTGCCCCCGTCAACGTAACCAGGCCGGTGTCATCACGCCGGATCAAATCAATCGCTGCGGCCAATTCGGCTGCGCGCCCGATCAGGCGAGTGGGCGGCAGCGGCAAATTGTGGCGCGGGGCGGGCCGATCGGTCGCCGCTGCTTCGATCGGGTTGGCCGCGTCCGCCAGCGTGGTTTCAAAACTCTCGCTCAGCACCATCGCCAGATCGCTGATGATCAATTCGCGCAGTTCGTCCAGCGTGCGAAAAGTCTTGTACGAAACGCGATCGTCGTTACGGATCCGATCGAGCAGGTTGTCTAAACGCGCTTCGCGCTGCGGGGCCGGGCTTTTCAGATAAATCAACTTGGGTTTGTCATACGATCGGAGGTACTCATCTTCCAGGCCGCTCACGTCCATATCGGGCGCGACCCAGCCGTACTTCTGCCAGTACACACCGATGAAAACGTGGCTTTGATCGAGGTAAGCGCGATACAGGTCTTTGGGCGGATGCGGGCGCGCGCCCAGTTCAAACATCACCGGGGCCAGGCGCAGCTGCTCGATGGCCTGCCGCGCCGCACCGCGCTCGTCGGCCAACTCTTGCAGTGTGGAACTGACGAAGACACGCAGCCGCTGGTCTGGCGTGCGTATGAGGTGATTGGTCATGTGCCCCCGCACACTGCTCACAAGACCTCGGAGGTTTCCGAAAACCTCCGAGGTCTGCATTGACTACGCCAACACACGCTTTACTAACACACCGATCATCTCGCGTCGATAGTCGCTCGACGCGAAGTAGTCGGTGGGCGGATCGATCGACGCTTGCGCCAACTCGACGGCTTCGTCAATCGTCGGCGCGTCCGCATCGATCACGACCATCTGATCGCCGACGCCGCCCAGTGCGAGGCGCGTCACGTCCGCGCTTTTGAGCGCAGCCACGCACACGATGGGTAGATCGGCGGGCGTGCGCGCCACTTTCTCATACGCCGCGTGAGCGTCAGCCGGCAGCGCGGGCAAGGTTACGCTCAAGATCAACGTGTCGGCTTGCGGCGAAAATTCCTCCAGCGGCACGGTCTGTTCGCGTGCACTGCGTGCACCACGGATGGTCAATTGCGCGCCCAGCGCAAACAGCGTCGCCAGCAGGGGCGACTTGCCGTCCGACGCAACGATCGATCCGGCGAAGGTGGCGGCCTCGCGCGTGTTGCGGCTGGCTGTGTCGAGGATCGCTTTGACCAGCACGCCGTCGGCGTAGGCTTGCACGTGCGCATCATCGATCAGCGCTTGCAGCGTCGTCGTCGCGCCGATCTCAAGACCTCGGAGGTTTTCGGAAACCTCCGAGGTCTTCACATACGACAGGCCCAGCTGACTCAAATCGACCACGGCTTGAACGTCAGGCGAGGCTTCGGCCACCAGAGCCGTGCCGCCGCCGATCGGCCGTGTGTGAATCTTGCGGCGGCGCAGCAGTTTCACGGCTTCGTCAATCGTCGTGGGCTTGTGGTATTCGGTGAGTTCACGCAGGGTGGGCATCGGCTAATTCTCCTGCACTTTGCAGAGTGCGCTGGTAGAGTTTTTGACTGACGTGAAAATGCGCGCGATTGACCAGCGCGTCCAGCGTCGGCTTAATCACGGCCAGATAGTTGAGGCGTTTCGCTTCACCCAGCAGATCGATCACGCCGGTATGCGGCAGTGCCAGATCATCGGCCAGGCGGCGGGCCTTGAATTCGTCCAGCAAGATCAGATCGGCCTTCAGTTCGATCGCCAGCGCCAGCGCTTCGGCCTCGCCGCGATCGAGTTCGCGTTGAAGCAGCTTCAACACGATCGGGTTATCCACGGCCCGGACAGTGATCCACGCTTGCTTGATCACTTTGTCGCCATCGCCGTAGGCCGCGCCGCCAACGATCAATTCATCGCGCACGGCTTCGGGAATCACGAGCGCGCCGTACAACTGCCGCAGCAGATCGAGTTGGCCGACCAGCGTCAGGCTCAACAAGGGCGACGTGTCACTGACGACGATCATGCGTCGGGATACACCTTCCAGAAAGGCAATTCTTCGATCCATTGATCGCGCATGGCTTGCGGCGGCCGCGCCAGCAGCGCTTCCGCTGTGGCCGAGATGGTGCCATCGGGCAATACCACCTCGCCTTCGACTTTGGCCCGATTGCCCGCTACCGACACCACGCGCCCGATCACTTTGAGCGGCGTATTGGTCGGCGTGGGGGCGCGATATTTGATCTCCAGTTTGACCGTGACCATTAAATCGTCATCGCTGCCGTCGATGAGCAGCGCCCGGCCGGAGACTTCGTCCAGCATCGTGGCGACGATGCCGCCGTGCACCACGCCGGGATAGCTTTGGTATCGATCGGAAATGGTGACCATTGAGACAACGTGTTTGTGATCGAGATCGTTGTACAACTTCATCTGCAGGCCCACCGGGTTTTGCAGGCCACAGATAAAACACATGCGACTGTTGGGTTGTTTATCCAAAACAGGCTCCAGCCAATAAGGGTGCGATTATTATACTCGGAGACCTCTCAATGTCCACCGCGCTTGCCGCTCACTCGGCACTCGGCATTTTGCCACTTGCCCCTGCCCCGTTTCAGACTACAATGATCACATCCCACACCTCTGGAGGAGGCTTCTGATGCGCGGACAAATGATGGATTATCCGTT
>JACRBO010000761.1 GCA_016219235.1 Chloroflexota bacterium | reverse complement strand
GGTCGAACCATCGGCATCCATCATCACGATGATGTCCCCGGTTGCGACGGCGAAACAGGTCCGCAGCGCGTTGCCTTTGCCCCGCCCCGTCTGGTGCACAATCCGAATATTGGGCATCAGGCTGCGAGCCACCTCGATGGTGTGATCCGTGGAATATCCGTCAACCAGCAGCACCTCATCCACCCAGGTCGGGATCAAAGGCAGCACATACGGCAGATTGGCGGCTTCATTCAATGCCGGGATCACGACACTGACGCGATAGGGCTGAGCGTCTTTGAAGCGCCAATCGTCCCTCGCCAGCCGCAAACGGCCCGGCTGATCTGCATTAAATGCCCAGTAAAAACTCGCTCGCTCAGGAAACTGTTTGACCTCCGTCTGGTTGTTCGTCATGATCTATCTCCTCCCCAATGTTCATTCGACTTGTCCAGTAACGCTGTGCCCCGCGCACAGGCTGCCGCAAAAACTTCCGAATAGAACCCGCTGCGTCTATTCGCCCCCGCCGATCAACCGCCCCGATCGATCGGATACGCCGCCCTATCAAACGCAGCCGAAGGTTACCGATAACCACTCGCCGCGCAGCGGACGGGCGGTAAACGACCCACTTACTTGTAAGCCAGGGCGGAAATCAGCTGTCGGTGTTCGAACCACAAACGGAGCCGTAAAACGAGGATAAAACGGTAGCACGAATAAAGCCGATGAATCGTCCACTCTGTACGCCTCATAAATTGCTCTACCCGAAAGCTCACTCGATGACGGTTTCACGCATTGTCCGCACTCGCCCGTGTGGCCGGCCTGGGCCAATCAACGGGGTAGTATTTGTATAGTCGGCAAAGCAGTGTAATGGACACGCTTGCAGATGTAAAAATACAGTCAGATTTTGGTCAAGAGCCTGTCAATTGATCTCTCCTTGCCCCACCCCGTGGACCTAACTCCCGATAGCTTATCGGCCAGACTCAAGCCCGTATGCGGCTGCGGCGAGCGGCAGGCCGAACTCCTCGACAATGAGTTGCCTAATGACAATCTATCTTAGCGAAGTGATCTAAATATGTCCCAAAGTTACTCTAAAAAGGAACTAAATATTTCTCTCAAACGATACCGCCGGGCTTCGCAGCCCATAAAGAAAAACGCCCGATCTTCTGACCGGGCGTTGCAGCCTGCTACACTATTTATACTGTCCCTCAAGAATGCTAGAAACGGCTGTGCTTGCGGCGCGCCGCCCCCGCCCCGATCAACACGACCGCCACGATGAGCAGCCCCGCCGCTGGAATGACGGCCCACAGCGCCAGTTGTTGCAGTGCCGCCACTGCAAGATTTTGCGCCGCGCTCATCGCCGCCGAAGTCAAACCCTCCGGCAACGTGACGGACTCCGTCAGCAGCACGGCCCGTGTGCCCCCGACGAAGATCAGCGCGTACACACCCACTGCGGCCAGCGCGCCAAACAGCAGCCAGCCGCCCGTCCACGTCAAGCGCTCTTTTGAAGAACGCCCGCCAATCAACGCGCCGATCAGCCAGATCACCAGCGTCGCGGCCGCCAGCAACAACAGGCCGGCATCTAGCAGCGCCACTTTCATCCACTGGCGAACCTCAACCAGACTGGCAGCTATTGAACCGCTCACCAGCTGCCCGCCCATGTCGAGCGAGGCCGGCAGCTTGATCGCCGAGATATCCAGCACATCCGCCACCCGATCGACGATCAAGACCCGATCGAGATTGCCCGGCCAGCATTCCGGCAACCGATCAAATGACAGTTGCGGCGACTGGTCCTCTGCGCACGTCGGAATGGCATCGACGACTTCCTGCGCGATGGCCCGGCCCGGCGGCCCCTGCAAACGATCTTTGATGGGCCGCAGATCAAGCGCAATCGTGGGCGGCGGCGCCTCGTCGGATTCAAGCCAGTCAAACGCGCCCTGCAAGGCGTTCTTCAGCGATTGCTCCAGCCAGCCCGGCGGCAGCGCCGCTGTGATGATTTGCCGCTGCGTATCCGCTGACAGCGTCTCCAACTGCGAAAACTGCGTGGTGAGATCAATGTACTTCAAGGGATCGCGCTCGAAGTCCTGAAACACGCCGCGATCTTTCAATACACCGGTGTAGAATGACGGTTCAAAGGCAAACGTGCGCAGACTCAACACCGTCAGCATCACCAGCAGCAACAGGACAAACATCAGGCCAAACGGCAGAGCGACCAGTTTTCGCATCAACAGCCCTCATCCATGCGGAATCGAGGCTTTAGCCGGATCGACCGAAGATTCGGTCCCGGCTGGAGCCTCGATTCCGCATGGATGAGGGCTGTTGATGCGAAAACTGGTCGCTCTGCCGTTTGGCCTGATCTTTGTCCTATTGCTCGTGGCGACGCTGACCGCGTTTAGTTTGCGCGCGTTTGCGTTTGAGCCGTCGTTTTATACCGGCGCGTTGACCGATCGCAGTGTGTTTCAGGACTTCGAGCACGACCCGCTGAAGTATGTTGATTTGACCGCGCAGTTGTCGCAATTGGAAACGCTGTCGGCGGACACGCAGCGGCAGATCATCACGGCGGCGCTGCCGCCGGGCTGGCTGGAGCAATCGCTGAAGAACGCCTTGCAAGGCGCGTTTGACTGGCTCACCTCCGACGATGCGCCGCCGCCCGACATTGTGCTCGATCTGCGGCCGATCAAGGATCGCTTGCAGGGGCCGCCGGGTCGGGCCATCGCACAGGGTGTGGTTGACGCCATTCCAACGTGCGCGGCCGGCCAGTCGCCGCAACTCTCGTTCGATCGGCTGCCGGAATGCTGGCCGGGCAACCTCGATCGGGTCTTGATCGTCGATCGGGTGGCGGATGTTCTGGACATCTCGGCGATCAAGTTGCCGGCCTCGCTCGACATCGGCGGCCAACTGGTGCGAGGTTCAACGGCAGATAGTCTGATCGAGGTTCGCCAGTGGCTGAAAGCAGCGCTGCTGGATGTCAACCGGTTCATGCTGACGGCCGCCACGTTGCTGGTGTGGCTCATCGGCGGGTTGATCGGCGGGCGGTCTTCCAGGGAGCGCCTGATGTGGTTGGGCGGTTGGCTGCTGTTTGGCGCGTTGGTCGCGGTAGGCGTGTTCGCGCTGATCTTCGTCGGGGGCACGCGGGCCGTGTTATTGTCGTCGGCCATCACGCTGCCCGAGGGCTTGACTGCGGCGGCGACGAGCGCAGTACAAAACCTCGCGGCGGCGGCACTCCAGCAACTGGCGTTGCGGGCCGTCATTCCTGCGGCTGTATTACTCATCGTTGCGGTTGTGTTGATCGGGGTTGGGGCGGCGCGCAAGTCGAGCCATGCTTGAGAATTGAGGCTCTCCTGGCTTTGACGGGAAATGCTCCCGCTGGATTGCCAAATCCAGCGGCCCTGAACGGCGCGCGAAGCGTAGCAACACCGCACTGCGCCTACGCAGTGGGTACAAGTGTCCGCGGGAGTACTTCCCGCTGGAGTCGGAAGACCCCCAAGTAGCTGTCAAGTTGACCCCGGCTGTTATGTCATGCTAAGCCAACCCTACAAAGTAATTCGCATTATAGTCACGCCCCGCCTCTATGGCAGATGACACGCAAAGTGAGCAGAGAATGACCATCGATTGAACTGGAAAGCAATCCGGCATTTGGCTACACTATCAATGTCTTTCAAGGCATTCGCTCTGGTGCTGGTCAGTCGGACGGTTCATCGATGACATTTAACCTCAGATCAAAATCGGGTAGAATTGGCAGGTGGTTGAGCAATTCAACCGGTAGCCGCGTGCGTATATCTAGCAAGTTCACCGGGAAACGACTATGAGCGAAGCCGACCCGAATGACTTGCAACTGATGACACGGACGGCTGCCGGCGATCCCGCTGCGCTGGAGATGTTGTACGATCGGTACGCTTCGGCGGTGATGGGCGTGGCGCTGCGCATCACCAGTGATCGCACCCTGTCGGAAGAGGTTGTGCAGGAAACATTCTGGCGTGTGTGGCAAAACGCCGACGCCTTTCGCACGCAACGCGGAGCGTTTGCCAGCTGGCTGTTTGGCATCGCCCGTAACCTGTCAATCGATGTGTGCCGCCGCCGTCGCGTGCGCCCGCAGCCGGTGTTAGATGAGGATGGTGATCACGCGCTTGAACGCACGGCTGATCCCGACGTCGACGTGGCCGAGGCTGCCTGGGCGTCGATTCAGCACGAGCAGGTCCACGCGGCGATGAGCAGTTTGCCGCGCGAGCAGCGCCGCGTGATCGAACTGGCATACTTTGGCGGCCTGACCCGTCAGGAGATTGCCGCCAGGATCGGTGAACCGCTGGGCACTATTCACACACGCGCGCGGCTGGCATTGAAAAAACTGCGCGAACTGCTGGTAGTCCAGGGGTTCGAGGCCTGAATGGACGACCGTCTGGAAGACCAATTTCCGTTTTATGCATTGGGCGCGCTTTCGGACGAAGAGCGCGCCCAGGTTGACGCTTACGTAGCGGCTGATCCGGCGGCCCGTGCTCGACTGGCTGAGGTTCAGCGCACGGCAGCCGTGATGCCGCTGAGTGCGGCGCCGATCGAGCCGCGCGCGCAGATCAAGGCCCGCCTGATGGAGCGCGTGCAAGCTGATGCGCGCGCGCAGACTGATGCGCGCGTCAACGGCCAGGCCGCCAGGCGCGCTGCGCCGATCGAGTCTGCTCGTCGATCGGGTTTCGATCTGGCGCACTGGTTTGAAAATCGCTTCTTCAGGCTGGCCCTGCCGGCGTTGACTGCCGCCGCGCTGGTGGCGGCCAGCTTGCTGGCCGGGTGGGCGGCCTCACTCGACGCCGAAGTGGCGCGGCTGCGCCAGGAGACGGCCCTGCTGCAACAGCAGTTATCTACCCAACGCGAAGTGCTGGCTCAGATCGCATCACCGCAAGTGCAGGCGTTAACGATCACTGGTACTGACCTGCAGCCGACTGCCTTCGGTCAACTGTTGGCCGATCCCCGCACGACTACCGCGCTTCTGATCGTGTCTGATCTGAGATCGCTGCCCGCCGATCGCGTCTACCAATTCTGGCTGATTCGCAATGATGTGCCGATCAGCGGCGGCATTTTCTCGGTGGACGATCAGGGTCGCGCCGTGTTACCGATCGAGTTGGCCGAAGCCGTAGACTCCTTCGATGCGATGGGCGTTTCGATCGAACCGCTCGGCGGCAGTCGGCAGCCCACGGGCGACATCGTCATGTTAAGCCGCCTGCCTGCATCGTAGTTGTTGCCCTCGTTCCAAATCTGCCCAATCCCGCCGAGTCAAAACTCGGCGGGATTTTTTCAGATTTTTGGTTCTTCCGACTTGAATGGGATTATCGTCGACCGCTCCCGCTGGATTGCCAAATCCAGCGGACTGACTGGCGCGCGAAGCGTGGCATGCCGGAGGCAGCGCCGGGAGCACTTCCCGCTGGAACCGGCAGAGCCAGAATTTTCCACCGCGTGAATGCAAACTTGCGCGGCCTGCGTAATTCAAGATGTACGCGCGCGCAACACCCACAATTTCTAACAGTCAAAGGAGATTCGCAGCATGAAACACACATCTCGCCTGGGCCTGATCGTCTTATCGACGGTGACGATCTTCGCCCTCGTTCTCGGTCTTGGACCTTCAACCTCGTTTGCGGCCAGCCACCGTGAAGCGCCGTTGATCGCCAACGACCCGACCGCCGACATCACCGACTTCTTCATGTTTCGCAGTTACGAGCCGGGCCATGAGAATAACGTGGTGCTGATCATGGACGTGATCCCCGGTGAAGAACCCAGCTCCGGTCCCAATTACTTCACCTTCGATCCCAATGTGTTGTATGCCTTTAACGTCGACAATGACGGCGACGGCAAGGCCAGCGACATCCGCTTCGAATTCCAGTTCAAGAACGAGTTCCG
>JACRBO010000767.1 GCA_016219235.1 Chloroflexota bacterium | reverse complement strand
GTGCGCCATCTTGCAAATCTCCTGGTAGAGTGGGCCGATTTGTTCTGCCCCAGATTCTAATCTACCAAGTCCCTACTTGAAAATGAGACCAGTTCTGTCTTGTATGCGACTTTTGCCCTAACTGAAAAATTATAGCACACCCAATGCGCCTGTCAATATTTATTAAGTTTATCTAGTTTATTGTTCTGGCACGAACACCGGTCCAAGTTTGAGCGTTTGGCTGTTAAGCCCGCGGCTGGCGACGATTTCAAACTGCGCAGGTTGGCCGCTCAAGCGAGTCGCGGCCAGGTTCATGTTGGCTTGATCGAGATCGAAGCCGACGACCTCCCAGGTGCGGCCATTGTTGAGGGAAGCGCGCACGAGATAGCGCGCACCCGCCACACCCGACCAGCTCAGCTGGCCCGATCGGACCTGCGCGGCGTTCACGGTCGGCACGATCGAATCGGCGCGTTGACTGCCGAAAACGACACTGCCGCGCCGCACGCGCAGCGCGCTGACGTTATCGACGTAGGGCACGCTGAGATGGAAGCCGCTTATTTCGGGCGTGGGGGCGGCATCATACCGGTCGGGTGTGGCACTGGCCGCTTCGAATGGATAAGTTGCGATCACGTTTGAGCGCGTATCGAGCAGTTCGAGCACATAATCGCCGCGTATGGGCAATCGAGCCGGGATATCGAGCGTGTAGGTTGGTTTGAATTCAACGCGCGACGTGCCCGGATCGATCGCGCCGCGGATCAAGAACGATCGATCGCCGATCGGGGTTGGGCGGGCCGCTTGCGCGACGTTATCGAACTGCCACAACGCTTCGTACGTGAAGTCGGACACCCAACCCGGATCACAGTAGGTCATAAAGTCGAAGTAACTGCCGTAGGTGTATATGGCGTTGGACTTGAGATCAAAGCCATAGTTAGGATTGGCCGCATTGCCGATGATGGCCCGGTTGCTGCCGTCCAGATAGGGAAACGACGACGGATTACCCGCGCCGCAGCCCGGCGCGTGATAGCGGTTGTGATTGTGGCCTACCTCGTGGGCGTGCGTGTCGCTGGCGCCCGAATGCGCCGCGCCGAAACCGTCGAAGCCGACCGCGGCGTGCAGGCCAAGCCAGCCGATGCCGGCGACGCAACCGCTTCCGCAATCCAGGTGCAATAGGCCGTAGTAGTAAATATTGGGGCTGCCTTCGGCCTGCCATACGCCTGTCACCGTGTTGAGCATGTTTGACCAGGTGGTAAAGTTGTTTGGATCGCTGTTGCTCCACGGCTTGGGTACGCCGTTAAGGCACGGGCCGCTAAACGGAATGGGCGTGTGAGTCGTCAGGGCGATCGACGGCACGGGATATGCGCGGAAGGTGTAGTCAACCAGATAGTCATATGGGCCGGTGGGCGTGGTGGTACCTGTTCCGCCGCTGGTGCACTGATAGGCAATGGGCACGACTTTAACTTGCATCACCGCGCTGGTCGAGAAGTTGAAGGCCAACGCAGAGGTCGTCGTCATGAAACCGCTCGTGTTGGTGGCATAGGCGCTGAAATTCACCGTGCCATCCGCCCAGCCTGTGGGCAGTTGAAAGTTGAAGGTGTCATTCAGCACGGTGCGATCGACCGTACTTTTCAGCGTGCGCGGATTGTTCGTGGCAGCCAGCGGTGAGCCGGCCAATGTCTCGCCGTTGCGAGTAGCCATCAGATAACCACTGACGTTGGTCACGGCGCTTGGCGCGGTGAGTGACCAGCGCAGGACGCCCGGCCGTTGCGCGATGAGGCGCACGGAATTATCGGGCTGCTGCACGCCCTGCGTCAGTTCAAAGACCGGTGTAAGAACGGGCAGCGGTTTGAGGATGAGCGGAAGATAGACGGTGCAGCTGACAACGTCACAGACGGCTGTCGGCTTTGAGACGGCTGAAGCTACGACGTCGCCTGTTGGCGCTGAAACCACGATTAGCACGGCGGCCAGCAGGCTGATTACGCCACCACTGATAAGTCCACGTTTCAACATACGGCGCTCCTGTTGTGCGAAAGAGATAGACTACCCTACCTCAAACGAAACCGCCGGACAATAGTCCGGCGGTCATAGGGGGCAAGATATGAGGCAGTGAGCGATCAGCGCTGCACGGCGTGCGCGTTATGTGACACGGCGATCAGCGCTGTGCGTGTCACGCCGTTTTCATCGGTCACTGTGCCCAGCGTGATTTGTGGCTCGCTAACCAGCGCGGCGTGTTGCCAGGTTGCGGACCAATTCCACGGGCCGCCATTGATGGTGCCGCAACCAGAAATGACGAAGCCGCTTAGTCCATCCTGGCCGCTGGCGGAAGTGGTGCTGTTAAACGTGCCTGAGGCGTAGAACGAGCCAGTGAACGAGAACTGATTGCTCGTGATCGGGACCGGCGTTGTGTGGGTGATTTTATACGAGCCGCAGCCATTGACGTTGATGTATATGGCAAAGTCGTCTACATTCGTGCGATCGGTTGTAACGTAGAACTCATCGCCCGTCGCGCTTTCCCAGAAACCGGCCACCGGCAGATTTGATGCGCCCGCCACCGCCGTCGAGCGTGTGACGCTCCACGCGCTGTTGCCATAGGCGTTGGCGGCGTTGACGCGATAGTAGTAGGTGCCGACGGGCTTGCTGGCAAACGCCTGCGAGGTGCCCGCTCCACTGTAGGCCGTGGCCGGGCTGCTGAAACTCGCATTGTCGTCTTCTTGCAGGGTGTAGCTCGTTGCGCCCGGCACCGAATTCCAGACGACCGAATAAGTGTTGGCGCTGGCCGGGTTGTTGATGGCGATCAAGACCGGCGCATTGGGTGTCTGCTTGAAGCCGTTGGCGATGATCGGCAAATACACGAATTGATCACCCAGCACCACGACGCTCCGCGCGGCGGTGGTCAGGCTGCCATAGGTGGCGTGAGTGCCGCTGACCGTGATTTTGCCCACCGTTGGCACGATCAATAGCGAGGTCGAGATCACGGCGGTCAAATTGTTGGCATTGACGTAGGTCGTCGCCAGATTGGTGCTATTCCACTTCACGATCGAACCACTAACAAAGTTCGCGCCGGTGATGGTGAGGGTGGTGGTTAGACTGCCCATCGGTACTTGCTTGGGGCTGAAGTCGGTGATGCGCGGCAGGCCGTTGACTGAGTTGAAGGCGCTGGCGATGCCGGGGCCGCAGATCGACGTGTTGCAGGTGCTGCCGCCGGGGAAGGCCTTGACGGTGTTCCGCATGATCTGGCTGACCTGGGCCGGTGTGGCGCTTGGGATGAGCGATACGACCAGCGAGGCGATGCCCGCCACATGCGGCGCGGCCATGCTGGTGCCCTGATAGTAGATGTAATTGTCCGCGCCAGGCGTGGTGGTTCCGGCATTCAGTGTCGAGAGCACGCCAGCCGGGTCATTGGCAAAGCTTTGTGCGCCACCGGGCGCGGCAATATCGACGACGCTGCCGAAGTTGCTGTAATAGGCGCGCTGCCCGGCTGAATCAGTGGCGGCCACTGAGACGACGTTGTTGCAGCTGGCCGGGTTGAAGTTGGCGGCATCTTGATTGCTGTTGCCGGCGGCAACCACCACCGTTGTGCCGTGAGCTACAATCTCGTCGATGGCGGCTTGCTGCGTCAGGCCGCATGCGCCTGACCCGCCTAAACTAAGATTCAAGACTTTAGCCGGATTAGGATTACCGGGCACGCCAACCACGCTGAGGCCTGCCGCCCATCGCATGGCGTCGATGATATCGGCTTCATCACCACCGCACTTGCCCAGCACACGCACCGGCAGAATCTTGGACACCCAGTTAATACCAGCTACGCCGAAGTTATTATTACTGGCTGCACCGATGGTGCCTGCGACGTGCGTGCCGTGCCAGCTGCTGCTTTCGGCTGGCGAGCCTGTGTAGCATTCACCCGCCGTGCTCCAGTCGCCGGGATCACTGGGATCGGCGTCGCGTCCGCCGCCATCATTGGCCACAAAAACATCTGTAATGAAATCGTAGCCGGGCAGGGTGCGGCCGGCCAGATCGGCGTGGCTCAGAATGCCCGTATCGATCACGGCCACGACGATGTCCGTCGAGCCGGTGGTGATGTCCCAGGCGGCGGGCGCATCGATGCCGTACGCGCCAAAGTAATGCCACTGATTGGTGTACTGCGGATCATTCGGGACGAGCAGGGGGCGCAAGATGCGATCGGGTTCAGCGTATTCGACTTCGGGCAGTTTTGCCAACCGATCGGCGATCGCGGCGACTTCGGCCAACGGGTGACGCGCTGTCAATCGCAACACATGTATCTCGTCGGTCATGGCGCGCACATAGCCCACCGGCGCAGCGGCGGCGTCGCTCAGGCGTTGCAGCGTTGCGGGCGCGTCGGCTTGCACGCTGAGGGCGGCGTTGACCGATCGGTATTTGATGATGATCTGATCGGTGGGCAATTCGCCGCTGACTGCCGGAGTTGCCGGCCCGGTCGGTTGTGAAAGCGCCGGGTGGGCGGGAACGATCAAACTGGAACAGATCAAACTTACCAATAACAACATACGGGCAAACGTGGAACGGTATAACGACACGAGAGACCTCCTGGAGAGATGAACCGCGGATGGGGTAAGTTTACGCCCAAGCAGGGTAGACTGTCAATTGACAACTCGCGAAAATAAGTTAACGGTGTTTAACCTTTTGTTGATTGACTTTTAACGCAATCGCTTCTACACTCTGCCCATTCTGATCGCGTGGAGGGGAGCATGACAGAAGCGGCGCTGCAGAACGACAAACGCGAAGTGCGCGGCTGGATGTTGTACGACTGGGCTAATTCGGCGTTTTCGACCACCGTGGTGACGACGTTCCTGGGACCGTATCTGACCGGCCTGATCGAGTCGCAGGTGGGCGCGGGCGGCACGTTCACACTGATCGGCATCCCGATTGCGGCAGAATCGTTTTTCACATATTGCGTGTCGCTGTCGGTCTTTTTGCAGGTGTTTGTACTACCCATCCTGAGCGCGATTGCCGATTACTCACACCTGAAGCGGCGCATGATGTTGTTCTTTGCCGCGTTGGGCGCCGTCAGCACGATCGGGTTGTTCTTCATCACCGGTTCGCTGTATGTGCTGGGCGGCTTACTGTTCATTCTGGCGAATGTGGCGTTTGGCGCGTCGATCGTGTTTTACAACGCCTTTTTGCCGCAGATCGTCTCGGAAGATCAACGCGATCAAGCCTCGTCGCGCGGCTGGGCGCTGGGCTATGCGGGCGGCGGGCTGCTGCTGCTGATCAACTTGATGCTGTATCAGTTCCGTGAATCGATCGGGTTGGACGGCGCGCTGGCCGCGCGCCTTAGCCTGGCCTCGGCGGGTGTGTGGTGGCTGGTCTTCGGCTATATCTCGATCAGCCGCTTGCGCGAACGCGGCGCGGAACGGGCTATGCCGCCGGGCGAGAATTACCTGTCGGTAGGCTTTAAGCAATTGCGGCAAACGTTGCGCGAAATTCGCAAGTACCCTATGACGCTGCGCTATTTGATTGCCTATCTGCTGTACAATGACGGCGTGCAGACCGTCATTGTGGTCGCGGCGATCTTCGGCGCGCAAGAGTTGGGCATGGAGACGGGCGATCTGACGATGGTGATTCTGGCTGTGCAGATCATGGCCTTCTTTGGCGCGCTGGGCTTTGGGCAGGTGGCGGCGCGCCGGGGAGCGAAGAAGACCATCATCATCACGCTGCTGATCTGGTCGGCCACCAGCATCTGGGCGCAGTTGAGTCTGGGCAGTGTGGGCGAGTTCTGGGCGCTGGCGGTGGTGGTGGCGCTGGTTCTGGGCGGCAGTCAGGCGTTGAGCCGTTCGCTCTTCTCGCAGATGATTCCGCACGAACGCGAAGCCGAGTTCTTCAGTTTCTACGAGATCAGTGAACGTGGCACGTCGTGGATCGGGCCGCTGCTGTTCGGTCTGGTGACACAGGCCACGGGCAGCATGCGCACGGCCATCTTCTCGTTGATCGTGTTGTTCATCGCCGGACTGCTGCTGCTGATCACGGTCGATGTGCCGCGCGCCATCCGCGAGTCGGGCAATGAGGTGCCAGAGGTGTTGCTGCCGGAGCCGCTGCCAGCGTAGTGCGGGGGACACGGATTACACAGATTGCACAGATGTCGGCCGATCATCAGCAACTTTCCAGCCGATTTCGAGTTCTCGGTGATGCTCGGGATGGATTGCCACGCTTCGCCCATCGCCCGGACACCGGATGTGGCACGTCCTCTGTCAGCGGCGGGAGCAACTGACAAGTCACTAATGCTTTTGCGTTGTGCTTTGCTTAGCCGCTGGATTTGACAATCCAGCGCGAGCCTCTACAAAATGAGAACCGCTGGTTGATCACCTGAGTGCTTGACGCCGATCAGGGATGTGTGCTTCAATCAAACAGCCGCTCTGTCACAAGGGCGGCTGTTTGCTATGGTATTATGCGTGTTACGGAGAACGTCATGACTTACACCATCGAGACTGAACATCTGCGCAAAGAATACAGCCGCAAAGTGGCCGTGGCCGATCTGAATTTGCAGGTCGGGCAGGGCGAAGTGTTTGGCTTTCTGGGGCCGAACGGCGCGGGCAAGACCACGTCGATCAAGATGCTGCTGGGGTTGGCTGCGCCGACGAAGGGCGAAGCGCGTTTGCTCGGCAAACCGATCGGCCAGCCCGCGGCCCGATCGCGCGTGGGCTTTTTGCCGGAGCATTTTCGCTTTCATGACTGGTTGAACGGTGAAGAATTCCTGCACTTGCACAGCCGACTCTACGGCATGACGGATGTTGATCGCAAACAGCGCGTGCCGGAATTGCTCAAGCGTGTGGGGCTGGAAGAGCACGCCAACAAAAAACTGCGCGGCTATTCCAAGGGCATGTTGCAGCGCGTGGGGCTGGCGATGGCGCTATTGAACCGCCCGGCGATAGTGTTCCTGGATGAGCCGACCAGCGGTCTCGATCCGGTGGGCCGCATCCTGGTGCGCGACATCATCCGCGAAGAACGCGCGCAAGGGGCGACGGTCTTTCTGAACTCGCATTTGCTGAGCGAAGTCGAAGTGACTTGCGATCGGGTCGTGTTTATCAAGCAAGGCACAGTCGTCAAAGCCGTGGCGATGAATGAACTGGAGCAAGGTACCGTGCCGGTGGAAATCCGCGTCGGGCCATTACCCCCTGCGGGCGATCGAGCCGCCTTGCTGAACGGGCTTAATCGGTTTGGCCGCGACGCGCGCGTGGACGGCGATCGACTGTACGTCACTATCGACGATCAACAGCGTTTGCCCGATCTGGCGCGCTGGTTGATCGGGCAGGGGGTGGATGTGTACGCACTGACGCCGCAGCACGTCTCGCTGGAGTCGCTGTTTTTGCAGGTGGTGGGTATGGACGGAGGATTGTAATGTCGATCGGGACGATTATGCGGTTGACGATTCGCGAGGCGGTGCGGCGCAAGGTGTTGTGGGGCTTGCTGATTCTCAGCGCGATCTTTTTGCTGTTGTATACGTTGGGCATGGCGTTTATCGATGAGCAGTTGGGCCGCGTCAGTGTGTCGGAACGTATCTCGCCGACGATGATTCGCAGCGGCTACAGTTTCCTGCTGATTTCCGGGCTGTATGCGGCCAACTTCCTGATCGTGATGCTGTCGGTGCTGTTGCCCATCGATACGCTGGCGGGTGAGATCGGCACGGGCACGATTCAGTCGCTGGCCGTCAAGCCGCTGG
>JACRBO010000766.1 GCA_016219235.1 Chloroflexota bacterium | reverse complement strand
CCGATGGCAGGGGCCGATTTCAACCCGATCAATATGTTCGGGCAGATCGGGTTTGAGTTGCGCGCTTATCCGCGTCACGGCGGCCGGATCACCACACTGGCCGTGTTCTCGCGCGCCGATCTCGAACGACTGGCCTCCGCTGCTTTTCAGGCGCTTGGCCTGGAAGCGGTGACATTCGGTCCGATGCCGGAAGGCAAACCAATGGGCGGCTTCTTGGAGATCGGTGATTGCGCATCGGGCGAAGACACCTATCCGTGGGAAGCAGATGTCAATTTTGCGCTGGGCAGCAACGGCGTGGTGTATGCGGAAGTCGAGCGCGGCATCGAGGCCTTGCCGACGCTCAACGATCAAGGGCACGCGATCGAGCCTGATGAATCAGCGGAAGATGATCGGGCCGATGAGACTGAATCGGTCGTACACTGCCCCCAATGTCAGAGCCACAACGTGTTGGTCGTCCAGGTGTCGTGCATGGATCATCAACGCCCGCATACCGGTCGCTGGCCGCTGGATAATACCGGCTTCGATTGGAGTGAAGGTGTGCGCCCGCATCGCGATCGGTCCACGACGGATGAAGTGGCCGAATGTGACGATTGCGGCGAACGCGGCAATTTGAAGCAGTTCAATTTTCAGGTGGCGTAAGCCACTGCCATCAGGAGAAACCTTATGAAGTCAATCGGTTTGATCAAAGTGATGCGGCTCGTGGCCGCGCTCGTGTTCGCGTTGATCGCCCTGTCGATCACGGGGCAAAGCATGGCGCAGTCGTCGGCGTGGAGCCTGGTGGTCGACACCGGGCCGGGCACAGTCGATCTGGCCGTGCAGTTGGAATTGACAGTCACGGTGTCTTTTAGCGCTACCTCGCCGGCTAACGACGTGCTGGTGATCTGCTCGGTGCAGTCGGGGCAAATCAACGCGCTGAGTCCGGGCCTGTACCCGCTGGGCGACCATATCGCGATCTGGACGGGCGATCTGTTGGCCGAAGAACCGTCGGCTTTCACGCTGACCATTCGACCCGGCACGTGGCCGGTAACGCACGTGCCGTGCGCGATCATCGAGGCGGGCGTGACCCAGCAGACCGTGACCGGGACGCTGGCGGTCACGCCGTTCCAATCCTACGTGCCGAGTGTCCTGAACAATTATGCGCAGCCGCTGCCTGAGCCAACGGGCGTCCACACCTGGACGTACCCCGCGCAAAACTGGCTGATCAATTCGTCTGGCGCCAACTACGCCGAAGCGGCGGCCGGCACGCATCTCACGACGTGGCGCTATGATCGCTACGCCGTGCTGGTCAATCAGCCGCCGACGCCCACGGGCGGCACCTACAACATCTCGCGCGACCACTTGTATTTTGACGTGAGCGCCATGCCGGCCGGTCAGATCATCTCGGCGTGGTTGGAGCTGCATGTCTTCAATACCTGGAGCAATGCCGGTGGTTATGATCTGGTGTTTCAGCGCGGCACGTGGCCGGTGCCGCCGGTGACGCCGGACTGGACCGCTTACGGCGAGGTACTCGGTGTCTATGACACGGATCAGTACACCCCGACCGCCACCGTCATCACGGTTCCGCTGCCTGGCCTGATTGGTCAGTCGCGCCCGCCGGAGGTGAAATTGACCCTGCGCGGCGACGAACTCACCGAGTTTCCGGTGGGGGCCTTGAACTGGCGCATGGTGCACATCGCCTTGCAATGGCCGTGGAGCGATCCGCCCGATCAACCGGTGTCCCGGCTGCACCTGATCATCGCGGAGCCGACGCCGTGAAGCAGCTCTACCACATTCACTACGTCATCCTCGAACCAGACGGTTTCGAGCGCGGTGAGGACGAGTATGTGCGCACTGGTGATCGGGAGCGGGTTGAACGGCACGCGGAGGCCTACCTGCTGCGCGAGGTGTTTGAACTCGACGGCGACCGGCTAACCGCCGTGGCTGATCTGGATCAAAGCGACGCAGGTTACTGGTGCAATCCGGCGGCGGGCGATGGCTCAGCCAAATATGACATCGAGCCGATCGACGCCGTGCCGGTGATCGATCTGGACACTGCGGATCAAGCGGCTGACAGCCGGCGGGTCGAACAGTGGGTATGCAGCGGCGAACTATCCAGTGAAGTCGAACGTATCGGTGTCACGTTCGATGAAGTGTTACACGCTGCCGGCCGCGTGCTGGATCGTAATAGTGCCTGCGAAATGATTGGCGATGTGCTGTTCCTGGGCACGGACGGGCTGTGGTACACCTTGACCGTCGAGGCCGTGATGGCAGTGGCCGATCCCGACTACGTGCGCGATTCGCTGGCGAACGCGGAGGCGACCGATGCCGCCCACTAACCCGCCGAGCGCAGCCTATCGCCTCGTAGTGGAAATGCAAACGGATAGCGACTGGAATGACGCAGCGCCGTTGTTTGTCATCCTGAACATGGAGCGGGCGCATGTGATCGAGTCGCTGTCGCGCCTGGAAGCGCCGTGTCAGGCATTCGCGCGGACATTGCCCGATCGGGTGCAGGAGTTCGCCTTCGAGCCGCCGTTTAGCCTGTTTTTCAGCGCCGATGTGCGGTTGCATGGTCAGTTATTCGGGCCGTCAACGCACATCGCGCTGGCGTCGTTTCCGGCGGATTTCGCGTCAGTGTTATCCGAAACCGAAGTGGCTTGCCAGCGGGCCGAATGGGACAGCCATCAGTGGATCATCTCCGGTCTGATCGGGGATTCCAGTGACCGGGCGTTTACAGCGCCGTTCCTGGTGAAGTGGCTGATCGAGGCTGCGCAGCGCAGCGCGATCGAGGTCGCGCCCGCGCCAGTGGTCGAGTTGGCCCAGGCAGATGACGAAGCCGACGATGACGATACCGGCAATGATGACGTGCGTGCGGCACTGTCGGCTGCAGCCGGCTTTGCCGATCCAGTGACGGCTGCCGACCTACTTGCGCGCGTTCACCTGCTCAAGACGACGGTCGGCGATCTCAATCGTTGGGTCGGCCACGCCTTGCCTGTCGTCAATGCGGCGGTTGATTTCACCGCCGACTGGGGCGATGGGCGCGAAGCCACTGGCGACGAACGGCTGACGGCGCTGGCGCAGGCCTGCGCGCAGTATCGGAAAGCGCGGACGACGAATGGGTCACGCGTGCCTGTGTCGGACAGTCGGAAAGCCCCGGAGGCCGGGCCTGCGCCGCAGGAAGTGGTGCTAATCCTCTGTGAAGGTGTGGAAACGAGCGGCGACCCGGTCGGCTGTTTGCTGATGCCCGGCCCGGTCGTTGACGATGCCCTACTGCGGGAAGTGCGCGACCTGGCCGAGTATTTCGGTCAGTCCGTCATGCATGTGCGTGTTGATCGCGTGAATACCGATCAGGCGGGCACGCTGGTTGAGGCCGAAGCCTGGGTGTGGTGCCTGAATGGGGCCGCGGCGGATGCGGCCGACGGCGACGACGAAGAGGCTGAATAAGCCATGCCGGATCCCATCCGCGTCCTGCACTTCGCCGATATTCACATCGGCATGGAGAACTACGGCCGCATCGATTCGGGCACGGGCATCAACACGCGCGTGCTGGATTTTCTGCGGCGGTTTAGTGAAGTGGTTGACTACGGCCTGGCCCACGACGTCGATCTGGTGATCTTTGCCGGGGATGCGTTCAAGACGCGCGATCCCAATCCGACCCTGCAGCGTGAATTTGCGCGGCGGGTAAAACGGCTGGCCGATGCGGGCGTGCCGCTGGTCATGCTGGTGGGCAATCACGATCTGCCGGTGATGGAGAAAAAAGCCAACAGTGTAGACATCTATCGCACGCTGGGCGTGCCCAACGTGATTGTGGGCTGGCAGGAAGAGCTGCACATCGTCGAGACGAAGCGGGGCACCGTGCAAGTCGGCACGGCCCCTTATCCGATGCGGTCGCGGTTGCTGTCGCGCAGTGAGTACACGGGGCAAGTGGTTCATGCGCTGGATCACGCCCTGCAAGAGATCGTCGGCGACAACCTGCGCGCGCTGGCCGATCAGATCGATGCGCGCTGGCCGGCCATTCTGACCGGGCACTTCACGGTGTCCGGGGCAGTGTATGGCTCCGAGCGCAGCGTTATGATCGGCGGCGATGTGCCTGCGTTGAAGAGTGTGCTGACAGATGGGCCGTGGGATTACGTGGCCCTCGGTCACATCCACAAGCACCAAAATCTCAACGTCGGCGGCTACCCCGCGGTCGTGTATCCCGGCAGTCTGGAGCGGATCGATTTCGGCGAAGAGCGCGAGGCCAAAGGCTTCTGCTGGGTCCAGTTGACCAGGGGGCACACGACCTGGCAGTTTGTGGAAGTGGCGGCCCGACCCTTCATCACCTTCGCGGTGGATGCGCGGTCAGCGGACGATCCGACGGCGGCGGTGCTGGACGCGATCGCGCAGCAGCGCATCACCGGCGCCATCGTGCGCGTCAACGTCCGGTTACGGGTCGATCAAGACTTGCTCGAAAAAGACGTGTGCGAGGCACTGGGCGAGGCCGACTTTGTGGCCGGGATCAATCGTCAGGTTGATCAGGCGGCGCGTGATCGACTGGGCGGCACGTCGCCGGCCAGTTTGACGCACGCTGAGTTGCTGACGCGGTATCTGGGGACGAAGCAAACGCCTGCCGATCGCGCCGATCTCCTGCTGCAACGCGCCGCTGAACTGATGCGACCCAACGACTAACGCCGTCCGTAACGCTGTGGCCTACCGCGCTCAATCAGCGCAGTAGGCCCGTCGCCGCTGACTGAATCTGGTTTTGTTCTGCACCCACAGTCCCGCGCACAGCGGGAGAAACACTCGCGTCGTTGAGGGCTTATCCCTGACGGCGCGAGTGGTTATTTGTCCTCATCGTGCGTGATGTGTATATCGCGCATTTGAGATTCACTCCACTTAAGCCTTACCACGTCGCAGTCTCCTCCATCTACCTGTGTTGTTTAGCCGGTCGTTGAGCGCCTTGCTTAACCCGGCCACTTCTGTCCGGCGATTGGTTCACGCGATTGCCGTTTCAACACCATGTGCCCCCGTAGGGGGGCAGAAAGGACGTGCCTATGCTCGCTTCCCTGTTGGCCGATCTATTTGAACTGAGCGATGTCATCCTGATCGAGGTGGCTGACGATCCGCTGCCGCCCGTGGCGGGCGGAGTTTATCTCGAACTGTTTCATGGTCGCGCTGACCCGGCGCAGGACATGGCTGATTGGGGTGACGCGGGGCCGGTGTTCGGCCCGTTCGAGGGTGTCCACACCACCTACGCTGCGGACATCAAGCTGGTGATCACCGGCGATAACTGCGGCGCGTTGACGGTGGTCGATGACCTCGTGTACTACGCCGGGCTGTACTACGGCGATTGGGTCGTGATGGGCGCGGATCAACTGACCCTCGATCTGCAGACGCGGCTTCAGACGTTTGATCAGGCGCAAGCGGTTCCGCCGGCGCCGCAACCGGTCACGGACTCCGTCAGTACTGAAGCGGCGGTTCGGACGGCGGCCACCCGGGTCTGGGACGACGCCAATCTGCAAGTCTTCGATGATGCCAGAGTGCAGCCGGATAAAGGCGGCTATTGGGTCGAGGCGCGGGTCTGGGTTAGCGCGGACGAAGTGACGGGCGCGACCCCGACGTTGACGGATTTGGCACCCCGTGGCTGATCAATCCACCCTCCGCTGGCATAAGCAAACCGAGGCCTGGCGGCTCAACCACTTGCCCGAGCAACGCGCCGCGCTACTGGCGGCGCTGGACGCAGTCGAGTGGCAACTGATCCCGGAAACCGCGCAGTGCGCTTTCAAGCCTGACGACATCGCGTCCCGTCTATCTGATCCCGATGCGCAATTCCGGGCTGCGTCTGTACTGCGTCGTTTTCGGATGCGGCAGTTACCGGTCTACGCGGTGGGCGTCACCGGGCAATACATCGCTTTCGATGCCGGCGACAGTGTGGATGACTACCGTTATCAATCACTGTGGCTCAGGCTTGAGGCGTACATGATCTGCCTGGTGAGTCGTCGCGCCGAATAGGTCGTTTCCGCGGAAACAGCGTACCTGCCGTCCGTTATTCGGGCGGCAGGTTCTAACAGGAGGACACTATGCAACCACTGGAGATACTCAAGTCGTTGGTGGCCGTGCTGTTTGCGGCGGGTGGTGGTGAACAAACGCAAACCGCCTTTGGCCGCATCTGTTGCTGTGGCGGTTGCGGATTTGATCACACCGGTTCGTGGGAGTCGCAACACACGGCGGAATGCGACGCGCTGAACACTCAGTACCGGCTGGCCCAACGTGCGTTGGCTGAGGTCCACCTGCAACCGATCAGTTGGTGGGCGTTGGCAGCGTCTGCCGATCAGAGGCGACGCGGCCCGTATTACATCGAAGATCAGTCCGGCGCAATCGTGGCCGAAGGTCTCGATCAACCCGTGGCCGCGCAGCTGGTCGCGCATCACAACCGGGCCGCTATCTCGCCGCAGTCCCTGGCCGACTATCTGTGCGTGTTCTTCAAGCAGGCCCGCCTGGATGATCGACCTGTCGCGCTGTTCGATCGAGCCGCGTTCGCGGTTGACCTCATCACACACAACCCGGGTCGGTTCCGCGAGGAAGATCAAGCGCAAGACTGGGTGCGGCTGGGCGAGTGGCTGGGGTTGGTGACGACGCAAGTCTCGCAACCGGTGCGCGTGTACTACAACACTCGCCGCCCCTTTGCTTTGCGAATGCCCGACTCGCCCGCGCTCAATCCCGCCGATTACGAAGCGGTGATTGTGATCCACGAGCCAAATTTGCGCACGGCCGATGCCGTCTGGGCGCGCCTGAATGAAGATGAGCGGCCGGGCGGTCAGTCGTTCCGTTCGATGTGCTCGGGCGACGCGGCCGAGATCGAGGGCGTGCTGCACGAGTGTCTGTCATTGGGCTGGCGGGTGGTCGATCCGGTTGCGGCCAACACCCTGCGACAACGCTTTGGCCTGCCGACTCATTCGCTGCCGGACGATCACATCCAAAACTTTGTGGCGGCCTTCGATGCGTGGACGGTTAGCCCGGAAGGAATTGCCGGGCCGCTGTTCGATCAGGTGCTGGCAGCGCGCGAGACAGTGGGCCATGTTCAGCCAGTTGCTTGAACCCGAAGGACTGCTGACCGACGCGTATCGCGGCGTGCTGGCTGAAAGGCCCAGGGGATACAGCGTCACAGCCAATGACCTGTTCGCCGAATATGAACTCGGCTGGCAAGTGTTGCGCAATGTGCGGCTGCAAGAACTGGCTGAGTATTACGCCGAACGCTTCTATCTGTTGCTCTGCCAGTTAGACGTGCTGGATGACATTCTCGACCGGCTCGATCGGATCGATTCGGAATACGAAAAGATCATTGTGTCAGGCGAACTGCCGGAAGACGCCGAGGCCATCGCATTGACCGCCGCAATGTGCCTGCTGGTGATGCTGTTCCGCCGGCTGGAGGCGCGTGGCGAGGTGAAGATGCTTGAACTCAGTGAGGTGGAGGCCTGGCTCGATCAGCACGCCCGGTTGCTGGGGGATAAGCACGGGCAACTCATTCTGTTTTGATCTGACGATCAGGAGGTACCGATGAACATCTATCAAGTCGAGACCTGGCGATCACGGCGGCCCTGGCAATGACGGCGCAGATCGTCATTCCGCAACCGACCAGCCTGATCGACGTTCAACTCGCCCAGCCCGTGTATTCGCTGATCCCGGCTGAACACACCGAGCCGGTTGCGCTGATCGATCTCGCGCAGCGGCTCTGGTGTGAGCCGCCTCAACTGTACACGGCGCGCGACGAATATCCGGCCCTGCCGTGGACGATGATCGAGTTGTCGCCGTCGCAGTGGCGCAACCTCTTCACCGGCAGCCTGTTTCAAGTGACGGAGTTGAAGTCCGTGCGCCAGCATCATGCGTATCCCGAGCCGCTCGATGTCACCCGCTCACGGGGCGCGCTCAGTATCGGTCTGTGGTGGAATGCGCGGTTTGTGATCGAAGACTGGGTACGGGTTGATCATCTGCCGCTGGTGGTGCAGCTGAAGTGGTACGAGTTTGAGTTGGCCTATCGCCGCCGCCGCTGGTCGGAAATACAGGTCAGCCGTCACCGTGATCGATTTGATCGTGAGGCGGCGCAACAGGACTTGCACGCCGCCGAAATGGCTGCCCGGCAATTCGCCGGGCAGCATGCGTTGCCGCCGCCGAACGCGCAAGTGCGAGCAACACCCATTGGCCCGGCGGTGCAGTATGAATTCTGGTGATAACTAGCGGAGGTGTCCATGAAAGCAAGAATTGAACTGATCAAAGACGGCCGCCCGGTCGTCATTGAGCAAGCTGATAACGACGTCATCACGATCCAGGTCGCCCTGTCGGACGTTGATGAGTCGGGGCGCACGCAAGCGGTGGTGATCCACCTGACCGAAAACGTGGAAGTGATCGTGCCGCAAGTCCCGGCTGAAGCGCACGTGATCATCGGCGCGAACGAACGCGCCGTCGCACGGGTGGAACTGTCCGAGGGTGTGGTGCAAGCGCTGTTGTGGGACGCGACGCGCTGTACCGCCGGCGATGATACGGGGCAGGCGCAGATCGTCGAACTCGCGCCCGCCGCGCGCACTGCCGTATAGCGACGAGCGCGGCTGCGCCGGGTTGCAGGTGTAATAACATTCGCGTCGTTGGGGGCTTATCCCTGACGGCGCGAGTGTCTTTTGCGTCCTCATCACGTGCGATTCTTATGGCACGTTTGAGTTCACTCTACCTATGCTTCACCACGTCACAGTTCCCTCTCTCGACCCATTTCTCTCCACCTGACTTACCGGCTCATCCCCGATCAGCCCATACGTTAGCCGTACCCCTTGAATCCACCTGGTTGTTTAGCCGATGGTCGAACGCCGTACTCGACCCGGCCACCTCTGTCCGGCGATCCCCGCACTCGCATCGCCGTCAAAACCCTATGTTTAACAGGAGTCTACCATGTCGTCGATCGATGAGATCAAACTGTTGTTGATAGTGGCCGTGATGTTGATCGGCCTCGTGGCGTTGCTGGCGGCGTTGCGTCGGAATGGCGTGACGCGCAAGCTAGCGGCTGGCGCGGGTGGTCTCGATCCAGGCTCGTTGCCAGCGAACGGCGCACCGTTACCGCGCATGGCTTCGGCCAACGGCGCCGATTGGGCGCGCGAGCCGAATGGTGCATGGCAACGCGTCGATGACGGCGCGATTCCGCCGATCGAGTATCCGCCGGGTGAGTGAGGCCCTATCACCTGTCACAGGAGGGACGCTATGGGCAAGTACGCGCACTTGTTCGGTATCGACATCAAGTGGAACGGCCTCCTGGCTGAGACCGTCCACGCTGTCCTGCCGATCGTGGCTGCCTACCAACAGCCTGAACTGAGCCGCGCCGAACTGCGCGACACCGTTATCCCCGCGATGGCGCGCCGCGTTGAAGCCGGCGTGCCGCTGTACCGCGACGGTTATCCGCTGCCGGGTCTCCAGGAAATCTGGAGCCTCGCGCATGACCTGCAGTCGATGGCCGCCCTGGTGCAATGGGCGTCCGTGACAGAAGGCGACCCGGCTGAATGCGTGAAATGGCATTAGTCGGTTACGCCTGATCATCGAGCCGTAAGCAACACACACTATGGATGCGGGCACAGTTGAATCGTGCCTGTAAAGAAAACACACTACGTCCGGGTGTGGCCAGACTGCGCCCGTGAGGAGAACCTACTATGTTGACGAACACCAGCACCAAGACTCGCTCGACCGAGATCAAGACACGCCGCGAACGCCTGACCCCGTACACCGCCGCCGAGCGGCGGCTGAAGAAGGTCGTGGTGAGCGACGGCGATCCCATCGCCCTGCGGCACGCGCAGCGCGGCCTCGGCCGCAAGTCGTTCGCGCGCAAGGCGACGAAGTAGCATCGAGCCGGTTTCACACATTGAGTCAGGTCGCGCACGCGGCTTGATGACAACACTAAATAAACACTATGGACGCGGCAGGTTATGACCTGGCGCGTGTTTCATTTTGCCTGGCCGATCTTTCGGCTGGCGCGGCCTTCGCCGCTGGACTGGGCTCACGGCAGGCCGCGCGGCCGATAACGCGCGGCACATGATTGAAAAAACACTACGCGCAGCGCGGGGCGCTATCAAGTCGCGCCTCTGAGGAGAAATCTACCATGTTGGCGACCCTGTTGTGCACATACGTGATCAGCAGCAGCCTGACCATGTTGTTGACGCTCGCATTGCGGGACAACCCGCTGGCCGTGTTGCACGGCCTGGCAACACTCGTTCAGATGTCGATCGCAGTCCACATCGCGGTGACCTTCGGACTGCTGATCGGGGCGATCGTTGCCTATGGGCGCGGCGGCTGGTCCTTCGAAAAGCGGATCGGTCGAGTCAGCGTGCGCGGTTGGAGCCGTATTCCACCGTCGCCGCTGTGTATGGCGCGCCCGCGTCGCTTGCGGCGCAACGGAGGTAAGCCATGCTCTCGTTGACCGGATTGCTTAAGCCGCGTCGCGCGGTTCTGCCGCGGCTGTCAGTCGATACGCTGACGGACATCGAACGCGCCTGGTTTTATCAATATAAGCGCGATCGGTTACCGAATCAATCGCCGGCGCACGTCCGCGCTGCGATGCTGTCGATCTTCGGATCGGCGCGCACATTGGAACTGGTTGCGCTGTTCGAGACCAGCGCCATTCCGGCGCGGCCGGGCGAGTGGCGACGGCGGATGCACTAACGATCTGGGAACACTATGGACGGGGAGCGATCAGTTGGTCCGATTGGTCCCCGTGATTGGCGACGACTCATTTCGAACGAAATCTGCTGGCGCGTCGTGTCCGATGATGGCGTGCGGTTCTTCCGGTATGACGAGGCTGGCCGCATCGTCGCGTTTCGGTACGAAGCGCTGAGCGAGTAGCCTATGTGCGCCGGGGCGTGATCGAAACACTCGATCACGCCCCGGCTCCTGGAGGTGTCTATGACTCAACCTCAACAGCAATTGGAGTTTGGCGGCTTGCCGCCACGGCGGCCGTTGCTGCGTGTTCTGCACGAAACACCCGCCACGCGCGTGATGCAGGCGGGCGTCAAGAATGTGAGCTTGCTGGAATTGATTGGCTCGATCATCGGCGATGCGGATGTGGCGTTGCGGTTGTTGACGCAATATCCTACGTTGCCCGATCTTGCCCGCGCGCCCAGCGCTGAACTCGGCCTGGTGCATGGCCTCGGCCCGGCGAAGGTCGCGGCCCTGCAGTCGGCCTTTGAACTCGGCCGCCGCGCCCATGGCAGCGCGCCCGCTGATCGGCGGCAGATTCGCTCGCCGTCAGATGCGGCCGATCTGATGCTGGGCGAGATGAGTTTGCTGGAACAAGAAGAAATGCGCGTGATCGTTCTGGATACGCGTAACCACATCATTACGGTCGAGACGTTGTATCGCGGCAACGTCAACTCATCGATCGTCCGCACGGCGGAAGTGTTTCGCGAGGCCATTCGACGCAGTGCACCCACGGTGATTGTCTTCCACAATCACCCGTCAGGTGATCCTGAGCCATCTCCGGAGGATGTGTCGGTTACGCGCAACATTATCGAGGCTGGCAAGTTGCTGGATGTGGATGTGATGGATCACATCATTATCGGCCACAGTAAGTGGGTTTCTCTTCGCGAGCGAGGGCTGGCCTTTGCCAGTTGATCACGATGGCTAAGAAGAAAACCACCCAATCCAACGCGAAGCGCTACGAGCAACAATGGGACGTACCTTCGGAGTCCGATCCGTCAGCGTACTACACCGTCTCGCTGACGCAGGAACAGCAGTTGATTTGCAGCTGCTGGCCGTTTTTGCGGACGCGCCAGCCGTGCAAGCACATCAAGCGCGTGCAGCGCGGCGAGATTGCACCCCGCGGTCAGCCGCAGGTCGCGCCGTCGATGCCAGCCCCGGCCGCGTCAACGCCCGTTACAGCCGAAGAGCCAACGATCTCGCTGGCGAAAGTGCGGTGTGTCACGCCGGTGTTGGACGCCAGCGGCGTAGAAGTTGTGAAGGTCAAAGTCCCGGATATTCCAAAGGGCAATG
>JACRBO010000084.1 GCA_016219235.1 Chloroflexota bacterium | reverse complement strand
TCGAGCCGCGCATCGAACTCGGCTTTGAGTTTCACCCACTCGTCGCCGTGCGTGTTCTTCGCGCCCCATTGCAGGCGATACAACTCGTCGATGTCGAGATGCTGAAACACCATCTCCAGTGGCATATCGCGAATGACGCGGCTGCCCCAGAAGGGGGGAACCGGGATATTGGTCAACTGGTAATTGGTTGACTGGTTAACCGGTTGCGTCTTGCCCGATTGACCAGTTACCGATTGACCAGTTACCGCTTTAACCTCCGCTTCCGCCTCCGCAATGATGCGCCCGATCAAATCACCACGCTCGTTGGGATCGATCAACTTCTCCATCGTGTCCAGACCCTCGAAGGCGTCTTTGCAATAGAACACGCCCGCGTCGTAAGGCACCTTCGTTTCCGTAAAAAGGATGCGCCGCCCGAAACGCCGATTGATCGCCGCGCCGCCGATGAGCACCGGGAAGTGCAGGCCGCGCCGCTGTAGTTCATTCACGATCAACGGCATTTGCTTCGAAGTGGACACGAGCAGCGCGCTCAAACCGATCGCCGTCGCGCTGACTTCTACGGCTTTATCGATGATGACGTTGGCGGGTACCTGCTTGCCCAGATCGAAGACGGTGTAGCCGTTATTGCTCAGAATCGTGTTGACCAGACTCTTGCCGATGTCGTGCACATCGCCATAAACAGTAGCGAGTACGACCTTGCCTTTGGTCGTGCCCTCTTTGCGATCGAGCGATTTCTCCAGATGCGCCACCGCTTTTTTCATCACTTCGGCGCTCTGCAGCACAAACGGCAAAATCAATTCACCCGCGCCGAATTTATCGCCGACTTCTTTCATGGCGGGCAGCAGCACATTGTTCAGCGTCCACACCGCGCCATCATTGGCCGTTGCGCCGTGGGCCTGAATTGAGACATCGATCAACGGCTCAATGCCCTCTTTCTTGCGATGCACGATCATCCAGTGAATCTTCTGCTCGACGCTGAAACCTTCGGTCGGGTCTTCGACGGGCTTACTTGCATCGACTTTGACGTTCTCGAAATGCGCGATGAGTTTCGTCAACGCATCCGGCGTACGATTGAGGATCAAGTCATCGCACAACGTGCGCACTGCCGGATTAATCTCCGCATACGGCGTGATGTCCTTGGGATGCACCAGCGCCATATCGAGGCCGGCCTGCACGCAGTGATACAGGAACACGCTGTTGATGGCGGCGCGTGCAGCGGGATTCAGGCCAAACGATACGTTGCTCACGCCCAACGAAGTGAGCACACCCGGCAAGGCTGCCTTGATCTGACGGATGCCTTCCATCGTCTCGATCGCCGAATCGGCCATATCAGCCGCGCCCGTCGCCAACGTAAATGTAAGCGTGTCGTAGATCAATGCATCCGGCGACAGGCCATATTCGTTCACGGCGATGTCGTAGATGCGCTTGGCCACAGCCAACTTCGCATCGGCCGTTTTGGCCATGCCCTGCTCGTCGATGGTCAACGCGATCACGGCCGCGCCATGCGCCACCGCCAGCGGCAGCACTGCATCGCAGCGCTTGCGCCCATTTTCAAGGTTGATCGAATTGATGATGGCGCGGCCTGGATTCATCTCCAGGGCGGTCTTCAACACCTCGGCCTCGGTCGAGTCGATCATCAGCGGCGTCTCGACGCTCATCTGCAACTTCTTGACCAGCGTGTGCATCTGCGCAGCTTCGTCGCTGCGCTCGGTCATTGCCACGCAAATATCCAGTACGTGCGCGCCGCCCTCAACCTGATCGCGCGCCACGGCGAGAATGCCGTCGTAGTCATCTTCCAGCAGCAGCTTCTTGATCTTGCGGCTGCCCTGCGAATTGACGCGTTCCCCCACGATCAACGGCGCGGGATCTTGAATCAGCGGCGTCGCCCGCATCGCGGATGAGGCCAGCGGCGCATATTCGATCTCGCGCACCTTTGGTTTCAACCCGCGCACCCGCTCGACAATCTCACGAATGTGTTCGGGAATCGTGCCGCAGCAACCGCCCACCGCGTTTACGCCGAGTTCGGTCACAAACTCCGCCAGCGTCTCGGACAGCGGCACCGGCTTCATCGGGTACACGGCCACGCCATCGACGTTGAGCGGCAGACCCGCGTTCGGAATCACCGAGATGGGCTTGCGCGAATGCGCGCACAAATAGCGCACCGGTTCGCGCATGTAGTCCGGACCGGTCGAGCAGTTCAGGCCGATCACGTCCACAATCGGCAGTGATTCCAGCGTGGTCAACGCCGCCGCAATATCTGTGCCCAACAACATGCGCCCCGAAGTATCCAGCGTGATCTGCGTCTGCACCGGAATACGAATGCCCGTCTCTTCAAACGCGCGCCACGCGCCATGTACCGCGGCCTTCGTCTCGAGGATGTCTTGCTGCGTTTCGATTAACAGCAAATCCGCGCCGCCCTGAATCAAACCGACGCATTGTTCGCGGAAGACATCGACCAGTTCTTGAAAACTGATGTTGCTCAAAGTCGGATCGTTCGTGGATGGCAGCATGCCTGACGGGCCGATCGAGCCTGCGACAAAACGCAGGACGCCGGTTTCGCGCTCAAACCGATCGGCTACGCGCCGCGCCAATGAGGCCGCCGCGCAATTGATCTCGACGATGCGATCTTGCAGGCCGTATTCGCGCATCGTCAGGCGGTTCGATCGGAAGGTGTCCGTCTCGATCGCTTCCGCGCCGACCGCCAGAAACGACGCGTGGATCGACTCGACCACATCGGGCCGCGTCATCACCAGATAATCATTGCAGCCGTTGAGCGTTTCGCCGCCGAAGTCGATCGGGCCGAGGTTGCACGTTTGCACGCTTGTGCCCATCGCGCCGTCAAACACCACGACGTGATCGGCCAACGCATCGAGATAACGGCGATTCGTGTGAGGCATGATTTTCAATGTGATTTCTCCCTTAATGACGATTAATGAGTGACGAGTGAGGGTGCGTTGTTCACTCGTCACTCGTTACTCATCAAGAAAAACGCCCCTTCCAGTGAAGAGGCGTCAAACCGATCGGACAAATCCTCATCTTCCAGATGTCTCTGCCGGAATTGGCACCGGGTTTGGAAATTGGAGGTTGGAAGTTGGAGATTGGAAGTTGGGGCGCTTGCCGCCAACATCTAATCTCTAACATCCAATTTCCAACATCCAACGGGTTGCCGAGGCTTCATCGGGCCGGTCCCTCCGCCTCTCTGGATGAGCGCGTATTGAGTTGTGTTCGGGTGATGTGCGGTCCTGGCTAAAAGACTGAGTGGTGAAATTATAACTGTCGGATCACCGTGCGTCAAGCAATTTGAGCACGGCGATCATCGCTTGCGGTAGATTTCTCGCCGATGCCCGATCGCGTGTACGATAATCAGCCGTTCCGTATCAATCACTTCGTAAACGATCCGATAATCACCGACCCTGAACTTATAGAGTCCGGCCAGATCGCCGGTTAACGGCTCCGGGCGAATGTCGCTGAAGTTTGCCGCCAGCCAGTTAAGCCGCTTGACGAAGCGCCGCCCGGTTGGTCGATCGAGCTGCGCAAGTTGCTCTTCAGCCGCTTCCAGCAGTTCGATTTCATACATGGCCGTTACTCCAGCCCCAGACGCTTCGAGACCTCCGCCAGCGATCGGCCGCGTTTGCCAGCCGCAACTGCTGTCTGCTGCCGCACCAATCGATCGCGCACGGTCTTCCTCAATTCAAGACCTTCATCGGGATCGCCCAGCAATTCCAGCAGTTTCTGCTCAACCGACGATTCAATCATCTCGCGCAATTCGTCTTTGCTCATCTGTGCAACTGTCGTAGTCATCCTACCACCTCCAACAGCGGGTGATGTGATTATAGCATCAAGCCGTTTTCCCCCGCTCGATGGGCAGCACGATCACGAAGCGCGTGCCCAGGCCGACGACGCTCTCCGCATGAATCGATCCGCCGTGCGCGGTGACGATCTCTTTCACGATGGATAAGCCCAGCCCCAGGCTGCTGCCGCCCGATCGCGCCCGCGCGCGTGATTTATCCACCTGATAGAAGCGCTCGAAAATGCGCGACAAATCTTCCGGCGGAATGCCATGCCCCGTATCCGCCACGCTGATTTCGATACCGCCGGGCCAGGGCTTGTTTTTCTTCGCGATCGACGAGCCGCTCAGCAAGCGCGCCGTCACGGTGACTTTGCCACCCGCCGGAGTGTGCTTGATGGCGTTGTCGACCAGGTTGCCAAAGACCTGCGCCAGCCGATCGCCGTCGCCCGTGATCGACGGCAAACCGTCGGGAATGTCGGCGTTGAGTGCCACGCTGCTTTGCTGCGCACGCGGCGCCATTTTCTCGACGATGCTGCGCAGCACCTGATCGATCAGGACAATTTCGCGGCGCATTACGATCTGGCCGCTTTCGATGCGGGCCAGATCGAGGAGCTCGGCCACCATGCGGCCCATGCGGGCGGCTTCGTCATAGATGATCGTCGCGCTCCTGCGCACCGCCTCCGGCTCGCTGGCCGCGCCGTCTTTGATCGCCTGCGCAAAGCCTTGAATGCTGGTGAGCGGCGTCTTCAGTTCATGCGTGACGTTCGCCAGCAAATCACGCTGGCTTTGTTGAGTATCGCGTACTCGCTGCGCCATCTGGTTGAAGTTCTCAGCCACTTCTTTGACTTCGACCGAGCCTTCCACCGGCACCGGCCGCGTGTAATCGCCGGCCGCCACGCGCTGCGCGGCCTGCGCCACGTGCCGCAGCGGTTGAGTAACCGAGCGCGTGATGATAAACGCCAGCGCAATCGACACGATCAATGCCAACGCCCCGGCCATCATCAACGGCCGGAACAGTTCTTGAAAGATCGGATCGCGAAACGCCGGGCCAGGATCGTATTCCGTCAGTGCGGCCACTTCAATCGCGCCGCCCGTCCGATCGAGTCCCTGCCGCGTCGAGAACAGCCAGCGTGTGCCCTGATATTCAAAATCACCGACGAGCGTATTGTTCAACCGATCGGTCTTGCCGAGACTCAGCAAGTTTTGGCCGGCCAGTTGATTGTCGCTGTCGGCCAGCACTTCGCCGCTTTGCTCGTCGATCAACAGAATGCGCGAATTAGGATTGGCGCCTAGCGCCTGCAACCGGCGGATGATCTGTTCGGGCGGGACGTTGTTTTGCAGCGGCACGCGGATCAGCCGATGAATCACCCCCGCCTCGATGGTGAGTCGCGCCGTGGTCAGGCGTTTCTGCGTGGGCGCATCGCGCAGCAAGAGCAGCAGCGCCAACCCGATAACGGCCAGGCACGTCACGACGACGAGGAAATAGGAGAGAAGCAAGCGAGTGCGAAGGGACATGGACAATTAACAATGCACAATTCATAATGCACAATTAATAATGCACAATTCATAATGTTCAGTGTAGAGCCGACATGTAAACGCGCTGTAAACTCAACGCAACTTGCACGTAAACACCCTTATCTACTTATCTACTTGTCTACTTCCCTACTTCCCTACTTATCTACTTCCCTACTTATCTACTTATCTACCTGTCTACTTGTTTCCTTATTTACCAGCCTTCCAACAACCCCGGCAACTCCGACAAACTCTTGATCACTCCATCCGGCTCAATCGTGTATTGATGCGCTTCATTCGCGCCGCGTTCGGCCTGCATCGTCGCCCAGATGCCGCGCAGGCCGGCGTTGTGCGCGCCGAGAATGTCCGCACCTAGCATGTCGCCCACCATGACGACTTGATCGGGCGGCAACTGCCAGGCGTCCAGCACGATCTTGAAGATGCGTGGATGCGGCTTGCGCACGCCCGCGTTCGCCGAGATGACGATCGGATTGAACCACGACCGCAGCTGCGCCTGATCGATCAGCCGTTCCACGTTGGCCGCGTCGCGCGCATTGGAGACGATCCCCAGTTTGTAGCTGCGTGCCTTCAGCGTATCGAGCGTGGCGTAGACATCCGCAAACGGCGCCCACAATTTCTCGCCCTCGGCGAAGCCTGCCGCCAGTGCGCCCCGGATGATCTCCGCGGGTTGATCGGCGCGCAGCGCGCCGCATTCCGTCAGCGCGTATTGCAGGGTGTATTCCGCCGTGAACTCGATCCAGTCCTGCTGGCCGCGCGTATAGAACTGATCGATCAGCGCTTCGTAACGCGGCTCGAATTCAGCGGGCAGGCTCAGGCCGCTAGCACGCAAAGTGTCCAGCACGCTGCCGATCTGGCCTTTCAACACCGCGCGCCATTCGCCGCGATACTCGATCAACGTACTACCTAAATCGAAAATCACACCTTTGATCGTCATGCCGCGATTATACCCGCCGACGGACAAATAACCAATCGATGATCGGTTGCACTGCAACTGAGTATAATGCAAAAGTGTTGGTGACTTTTCAATGGCTCCCGCCGCTGCCCGAAGGGCGTGTCAAATCCGGCGTCTGGGGCGATGGATTTGGCAATCCATCGCGAGCCTCATCGGGGACTTGCAGATGGCCCAGCCGTTTTTCTATATACCCCGGTTGCGCGCCGCGCCGATGCGAGTATACTTTGGCCAGACTCGATCAATCAGAGTTAAAAAGCAGAGCGGGCTCCCACGCCCGCGTATCCGGCGGCGCAGGAGCCGCCTCCACGTGTAAGCCACGAGGTAAACCATGACACCGTCAGACAACCGCCCATCGTCCGTCGTTGCCGTGATCTTGATCGGGCTGGGGCTGCTCTTTCTCGCCTTTAACTTCCTCGACATCGATCTGGGCAAGGTGTGGCCGCTGATCTTCTTTGTGATCGGCGCGGGTTTCTATGTGCCCGTGCTGGTGATGCCACAGGCGCGCGCCGGACTGGCCGCCCTGTTCGTGCCGGGCACGATCATGATCGGGCTGGGGATGATCTTCATGTACAACACCCTCACCGACGATTGGGGCTCGTGGGCGTACGCGTGGGCGCTCATCCCCGCGTTCGTAGGCATCGGCCTGATGCTGGCGTCGCGGCTGGGTAACTGGCAGGGCGACAGTGCCCGCGCCGGATTATGGCTGGCCATCGGCAGCGGCGTGGGGTTCAGCGTGCTGGCGATGTTCTTTGGCAGTCGCACCTTTGGCGCGATCGGGCCGATCCTGCTCATCGGGTTGGGCATCCTGTTGTTGTTCCGCACCAGCCGTCCCCGCGCCGCGTAACCCATCCTTAGCACATGCGCTCTCCTCTGTTAGCGACGAAGCTGTACGTTCCGACGCCGCGACCCAACCTTGTGTCACGCCCGCGCCTCTTGCAGCAACTCGATGCAGACTTGCGCAGCAATCATCGCTTGATCTTGCTCTCTGCACCGGCGGGCTTTGGCAAGACCACACTATTGAGTGAATGGATTGCGAACAACACCGATCAACTGCGCTTTGCCTGGATTTCCCTCGATGAACGCGACAACGATCGCGATCGGTTTTTCAACTATTTCATCGCCGCATTGCAGACGGTTGATTCATCCCTCGGCCAGACTGCGGCCAGTGTGCTGCAAACGCCGCTCAGTTCCGACGCCACCTATCCATTTGAAGCCATCCTGACTTCGTTGATCAATGATCTGGCCGCGCACCCCGCGCCCCTCGTGATCGTACTCGACGATTATCACCTGATTACCGCGCACCTGATTCATACTGCGATCGCCTTCTTGATCAACCATTTGCCGCCCCACATCCGATTGGTGATCGCAGGCCGATCGGACCCGCCGCTGCCACTGCCGAAGTGGCGCGCATCCGATCGACTCTCGGAAATTCGCGCAGCCGATCTGCGTTTCACGCCCGACGAGACCGCCGCCTTCGTCAATCGCGTCATGGCGCTGGGCCTGACGGCCGATCAGGTGGCCCTGTTGGAATCGCGCGTCGAGGGCTGGATCGCGGGCTTGCAGTTGGCGGCCGTCTCGCTGCAAGGCCGCACCGATGCCGCCAGTTTTCTCGCCGCGAGTAATCTCGCCGCCTTCACCGGCAGCAATCGCTACATTTTGGATTATCTCGTCGACGAAGTACTGCATCGGCAGCCCGAAGACATCCAACACTTCTTGTTACGCACCGCCGTGCTCGATCGCTTTACGGGCGCGTTGTGCGATGCGATTACGGGGCAAGCCAACGGCCAAACTACACTCGAACAGCTGGAGCAAGCGAACCTGTTCATCGTGCCGCTCGATCAACACCGCACGTGGTATCGCTATCACTCGATCTTTGCGGAATTTCTGCGCAGCCGATTGACCCACGCCGCCACCGGGAGCGACGTGGCCGAGTGGCATCGCCGCGCCAGCCGCTGGTACGAACAGCAGGGTCTGTTGATCGAGGCGGTCAACCATGCTTTGCAGGCACACGACATCGAGCAAGCAGCCAGCTTGATTGAGAGCGCCGCCCATGATGCGATGTTTATCTATGGCGATGCGCGCACGTTGATCGGTTGGCTCGACGCCCTGCCCGACGTGTTGATTCAAGCCCGGCCACGATTGCTCGCCATTCAAGCCTGGGCGCTGTTGATCACCGGCCAACACGCCGCCGCCGAAGAGCGCGTCCACGCCGCGCTGCGCCTCACGCCGCTGGATGATGCTGAAACACGCGGCGAGATCGAAGCCGCGCACACCATCATCAGTGTGCTCAGCGGCGAGATCGATCATGCGATCGAGTTGGCTCACACGGCGCTGCCGCAGATTCCCGCGCGCGAGGTGTTTGTGCGCGGCATGGTGTTGCTGAATCTGGGGCTGGCGCATGACACGCGCGGCGAGGGTGTTGCCGCCGAACAAGCGTACACCCAAGCGATCGCGCTCAGCGAAGCATTCGGTCAAGCCTTCATTCGCCTGATGGCGATGATTCAACTGGCCGACCTCAAAGTCTTGCAGGGCCAGCTGCCCGCCGCCGCCGCGATGTATCGCGCCATCTTGCAACCTGCCACCGGCAACCCCCTGCCGCTCATCAACATGGCCTACGCTAGCTACGGTCGCCTGCTGTACGAATGGAACGACCTCGACAGTGCGGCCGAGCACTTGAGCAAATGCCTTGAATTAGGACGTAG
>JACRBO010000760.1 GCA_016219235.1 Chloroflexota bacterium | reverse complement strand
GATGCCTTCCATGTCGACGGCGATGAGGATGCGCATGCGCGATTCCTTTACGCAGTACGCATTACGCAATACGTGTTGCGTGGCGCGTGGTGCGTGATCAAATTTTGTCCAGTTGAATGACGTCGCCGTCGTCAGGCACGAGGATGAGGCCCTTGAAGTTCTCGGCGGCTTCGGCGGTGAGGACGCGGCGATGATTGCCGTTGAGCTGGCTCAGGTGCACCAGCGCCAATCGTTTGGCTTTGGCGCGTGCGGCAATCTGGCCGGCCTGCCGCGCATCGGAGTGAAAGACCATCTGCGGGCTGACGTCAGGCTGCAGCGTGGCGCTGAATGACGCTTCGTGAATGAGCAGGTCGCAGCCGGTAGCCATACTGGCAAACGTGTCCGACGGCGCGGTGTCGGCGGAAAAAGCGATCGATACGCCCTTGCCGAAGAAGTCCAGACGCAAGCCCAGCACCGGCATATACGGCGGGCCAAAGACCAGTTCGGTGGTCAACTGAATGTCGTCGGCGACTTCATGCGATTGGCGCGGCCCTTCGGCCAATTCGATCCACTGGAAACGCTGGATAATGTCGCGGGCTTCCGGGAAGGTCCAGCGGGTGATCTCACTGATCGTCTCGCGCACGGTGGCGGTACAGTAGACTTGCAGCGGTTTGGTTTTTACTGCAAACTTCGCCAGCAGGGCCAGCTGCGGAAAACCCAGCACGTGATCGGCGTGACCGTGTGACAGGAAGATCGCATCGACCTGGCCGGGGTCGATGTTGGCCCGCTGCAAGTCGCTGTAGACGGTGGGGCCGGCGTCGGCCAGAAACAGCAAATTCTCCGTGCGCACGGTGAAGCAGGTATTGCCTCGCCCGGGCGGCGGCATGGCCGAACCGGTGCCGACAAAAGTGACTTCGATCATGATGTGCTCAAAGCGCGTTTGAACTACTGTAAGTATCGATCAAAGAATGCGGCGCGTTTCCGGTATGCGTCCAGCCGATTAGCCAGTTGCCGCAACATGTGCCCTTCGTCTTCATAAAGGTGCAGTTCCACGGAGCGGCCCAGCGCCAGCAGTTGATCGCGCACCTGTTCGGCCTCGGCTCTGGGACAGCGCACGTCGTTGCCACCGGCGATCAGCTGAATGGGCGCCGTGATCCGATCGATGAAGAAGATGGGCGAATTGGCATACCACCGATCGTAATCTCTAACCGGATCGCCCATGTTTTGATCGTCCCAGTATTGCAGGTCCTCGCGCTCGCTGGCATGCTCGGTAAACCAGTTGACAAAGGGCACCAGCGCCGAACCGGCCGCCCACTTGTCGGGATACTTCGTCGTGCAGGTCATGGTCAGGAAGCCACCGTATGAAACGCCCGTGATGGCGATGCGTTTCGGATCGGCCAGGCCCGCGTTGATCAAATAGTCCGCGGCGGCGGCGGTGTCGTTGGTGTCGCCGCGCCCCAGATCGAAGCGATTGGCCTCGCGGAAGTGCTTGCCATAGCCGGTGCTGCCGCGATAGTTGGGACAGATGACGACGTAGCCGCGCGTGACGAAGTCTTGCACCGCCGGATACCAATCGTTGTCGTGCTGGCCGGTCGGTCCGCCGTGAACGTACAGAATCGCGGGCGGCTTGCGATCGGCGGGCAGGTCTTTGGGCACATACAACAGCGCCGGGACTCGCACGCCCTCGTCGAGGCTGGGATACCAGACGTGCGTCGGCGCGACAAACGCACTACGGTCGATCGAGGTTGGCAGCGAATCCGTCAACTGGCGCAGCGACCGATCGAGCAGCGACATGCGCCAGGCATCCGGCGGATAGGCCGCGCCCGCATACGTGAAAACGATCGATTCACCATCGGGCGTGAAGTGAACCTGATTCTTGAGGCCAGCCGGTGCGGGCAAGTATTCCACGCCGCGATCAAGATCGTGCAACACCAGATCCATGTCGCCATCACGACTGGCGAGGTACAACACCCGATCGCCCCGTGGCGACCACAGCGGCCCGTAAAATTCATGCTCGCCGACCGTCAACCATTCGATCGAGCGGGTGGCGAGATCGTAGATCAAAACGTCGGACATGTCGTGATCGGCCGAGACGAGCAGCAGTCGTTGCGAATCGGGCGACCATTCCGGTGAGGCGGCATCTTTGAGATCATGCTCCGCGCCGACGCGAATCTCCGGGCCGCCCGCGGTAGGCACCAGATAGGTGACGACATTTTGCCCGTCGGCCTGGGCCATGACGGCCAGCCAGCGGCCATCGGGCGACGGCTCGACCGACATGTCGCTATCGGCGTGGTGCGAGACCCGCGTGATGGAGCCATTCTCCACTGAGACCGCAAACGAGGCAAAGTTCTGCTCGCGATTGGACGTGTAATAGATGTGGCGTCCATCCGGCGACCAGCGCACCGGCTCGTTTAAGCCCTCAGGCGTGTTGGGCATCAGGTTGCGAGTGCGCCCGGTGGCTAAATCCAAGACGAAAACGTCGAAGTTCTCGTCGCCGTTGTAGTCTTGCAGATAGGCGATGCGTGTTCCGTCCGGCGAGAAGCGGGGAAACATCTTGCTCAGAGAGCGGCTCTCTGAGCGGCTCAGAGAGCCGCTTTCCGGGCCACTGGTGATCAATCGGGCGGGCGCCGAGCCGTCAATCGGCTGCAGGTAGAGTTCCCAATGGCCGCTGATGTTCCACATGAAGACGAGCGTGCGACCATCGGGCGACAGATGAAGTCCGCCGCCCCAGTTATAGACATTGGGCGTTTGAAACAGGCGGCTGGCGTCCAGTGGAGGCATGCGAAGTTCCTGATGAGGTCGGTTCGTACGCTTCAAACTGAGTGAAGTGTAATGTTGGACGCAGAGTTTGTCAACCACTTCGCAGTTTGTCAACTACATCGCAGGCTGTCAACTGCTTGTCAGGCAATTGGCGTGCGGGCGTGTTCCCTTTTGCCTGACTTTTCTGTATACTGCCTGTGCTGAGGGACGGTAAATTCGCGGAGGTT
>JACRBO010000083.1 GCA_016219235.1 Chloroflexota bacterium | reverse complement strand
ATCACACTTAGAGCTTGTCATGGAATAAGTCCGTACTTCTTGTGCTCGCGCTGGATTGCCAAATCCGGCGATTGGCGGCTGGATTTGGCAATCCAACCGGAGCGATCTCCGGAGTTATTGTTTGATGCGTCCTTACGGTTGAATAATCACCGGCACCGAGCACGCCGGTGCTTCGTTGCCCGTGTTATCCACGACGATCAGACTGATGACATACAGGCCGGGCTGGGCCAGCAGGTTCACCGTATCGATGTCCCCCAGCACGGCATCCCGGCGCGGCTCGCGCACCACTTCGCCCACCGTCAATGCCACCTCGTTCGTGGCCGGGCCTTTCAACGTAAACTTATAAAAGGCAAAGTTTGGCGAGTCGGCCGTGCCGCGCAGTTGAATCGGGCTGTTGAACGTCTGGCCGGCCACCGGCGCCACCAACTGCACATTCGGATCGGGGCACGAAGCGGGTGGCAATGGCGGCGCAGTCGGTGTCGGTGAAACTGCCTCGGCGGGCGGCGTTGGCTCAAGCGGCGCGGGTGCTTGTCCCGTCGGCGTCAAGGTGGGGCGCGGCGTGCGCGTCGGCGAGGGTTGCAGCGTCGGCGTGGGCGTTTCTGTCGTCAGCGTAAACGGCGGCGTGGGCGTAGTCTCGGGCTGAGCCGTCGCCAACGTCGGCGCGACAAACGTGGACAAGACATACGTTGCACCGGCCAACAGACCCAGCACAAAGATCATCAAAACGCCGCGCGAGGCCCGGGCATTCGCCGCTTCGCGTTCCAGCGAGTAGAGCGATTGTTTCCGATCCAGGCGCGCGGCGAATATCTCGCGAAGATACAGCACCATGCCAACCACGCACGCCAGATAGATCAGGCCGGCGTAATTGGCCAGAATTTGCAGAAAAAACACCATAGGCGATTATGCCACCCGCAAGACCCCGCGAATCAGCGCGGTTAATTTGGGCACAATCGACTGGCCGGCCGCCAGCACTTCTTCGTGCGACGTCTCTTGCATCACGCCCGGCCCCGGCAGCGCATTGCTGATGCCGGACAAGCCCAGCACCCGCAGCCCGCCATGCCGCGCCGTAATCGTCTCCGGCACCGTCGACATACCCACCGCATCCGCGCCGATGAGACGCAAGAACTTGATGTCGGCGGGCGATTCAAAGCTCGGGCCGGCCAGGCAAATGTACACGCCCTGCTTCAGATCGATCTGCCGTTCGGCGGCCACCTTCAGCGCCACGGCTTGCAGCCCGGCATCGTACGGCTGCGACATATCGGGGAAACGCGTGCCCAGCGACTCGTCGTTGGGGCCGCGCAGCGGGTTCTGCCCCGCCATACCGATCAGGTTGATGTGATCCGTAATCAACATCACATCCCCGGCCGCAAACGACGTATTCAAGCCGCCCGCCGCATTGGTCAAGATCACCGTGTGGATGCCCAACAACTGCATGATGCGGATGGGGAACGTCACCTGCCCCATCGAGTAACCCTCGTAGTAATGCACGCGGCCTTGCATCACCAACACCGATCGGCCTTCCAGCTGCCCGATGAGCATGCGGCCCGCGTGGCCCAGCACCGACGAGAGCGGGAAATGCGGGATGTCCGCAAACGGAATGCTGACGGCGTCTTCGACCGCCTCGGCCAACGGCCCCAGCCCGGAGCCTAACACCAACCCGAATTCCGGTTGAACGTGAATGCGGCTGCGAATCACCGCGACGGCTTCTTCCACTTGAGCACGCGTTACAAAGTCTGACACGCTTTATCCTTAAGCTTAGATTTTCGACAACAACCTGGCTTTGGCCGACTGATACTCGGCATCGCTGATCGCGCCCGATTTGCGCAGGTTATCCAGTTCCGCAATCCGCTTCAACGGATCATCGTCGTCGGCGTCGGTCGCCGCCTTAGGCTTGGCTCCCAGCAGTTCGCCCGCGACCGGCACCGGCTTGGGGCGCAGCTCTTCGATGTCGGGATCGTGCATGGCCGCCTTCGCGTCCAGCATGGTCGTCTTGAATTTGATCGGGTTCGCCAGCCGCTTCAGCAAATTGATGCCGACATCGCTGCCGGTAACGATCTCCAGATCGCCGTAGCCCAGGATACGGCCCAGTACCGACTGGGTCAGTACCACATCGTTGACTTTTTCCAGCGAGGAGTCGCTGGTCTTCTTGTTGACGATCCCGGCTGTCTGCATGACGCGGCGGCTGGTCACCAGGTACTGCTCGGCCTCCCACTGCACCAGGTCCCAGCCCACCCGGCCGACCGGGAATAGCAATGCAAACAATAGAATGACACGCACGCTGCTTAAAAAGGCTAGATTCGGGTTGCCGTCGGCCATCGTACCCAACACGGCATACAACGCCAATAGCACGATGACCAGAAACAGGTTGATCAAGATCGACATCAGCAGCGTGATCCAGTGCTTGCGCTCCACCGTCAGAATCTGTTCGTTCTTGCCCATCAGGCTGTCAACGTAACCCATCTTGATCTCCTTCGCACGCAATGTGATTAACGGTTAGAGTTCGGCCGTCAGCGGCGACTCAACCTCAACCGCCAGCGCCGTCTCCGGGTTGGCGTCAACCGCGATCGGCTGCATGTAAATCTGGGTCGTCGAGATGTTGGCATGGCCCAGACGGCGTTGAATGTCCGCCAGGCTGGCCTTGTTCTCCAGGAGCATATGCGCCGCAAATGAATGCCGCAAAATGTGCGGGGTCACTTCAAAGTGCAGACCGGCCCTGGCCGCATACTCTTTGATGATCAGCCACATGCCCTGGCGCGTCAGCGACTGGCCGCGCTGATTCAGAAACAGCGCCATCGGCGCCGGTTCACTCTTGATCAGGCCCAGCCGGCCGCGCTCCACATACACCCGCACCGCCGACACCGCCGCCGCGCTGATGGGCACCTGGCGTTCTTTGCCGCCAGCCTGGCCGCCGGCGTGGCCGCGCACGTAAACGCATTCGGCCGCCAGATCAATGTCGCCCAGCTGCAAAGCGACCAGTTCAGAGACCCGCATGCCCGTTGCATACAACAGTTCCAGCAGGGCGTGATCGCGCAGCACTTTGGGCGAATTGCCGCCGCCCGGCGCGCTCAACAGCCGTTCGACATCCGCGCTGGTCATCGTCTTGGGGGTGCGTTTGGCGATTTTGGGCGTTTCTAAGCCAATCGCCGCGTCCACTTCAATCGCGTGGCTGGCGGCCAGATAATTGAAGAACGATTTGATCGCCGCGATCTTGCGCGCGACCGTCGACGCGGCCACAGGCTTGACCGTGCCGCGCCGCTTGATGACCTGCATCGATCGTAGATGCTCTACGAACTCGCCCAGCACCTCGGTGGAAACTTCCGGCCAGGCGCTGACTGGCGGCTGGCGCTGCTTCAGCCAATCCACCAACTGGCTCAGATCGTTCCGGTAGGCCGACACCGTATTGCGTGCATAATTCTCGGCAGCCGCCAGAGCCACCAGGAATCGATCGAGTTCATCCTCAAGCCGCAACATCTGATCGGGGTCCGCTTGGGTTTCGCCTTGCGCTAATTCGTCCATTGTCTCAACTCCATCTTCACAGAACGTAAGCGGATTATAGCAAGGGTTGCCATAAAGTCCAAATCAGCGAATGAACATGGCGTCGCCAAATGAGAAAAATCGATACTTCTGTTCAATGGCTTCGGCGTAAGCCCGATCGATCTGGGCTTTGCCCGCCAGCGCCGAGACCAACATGAGCAGCGACGATCGCGGTAAATGAAAATTGGTGATCAACCCGTCGATGACGCGAAACTCGAAACCCGGATAAATGTACAACGCCGTGTCGCCTGAATAGGCCGCCAAGCCATGCCGCGCCGCCGTCTCCAGCACCCGCACCGAAGTGGTGCCAACGGCGATGACGTGGCGGCCGCTGGTTTTGGCCGCCCGCACCTGGGCAGCCGTCTCCTCGGAAAGTTGAACAAATTCGGTATGAATATGATGCTGCTCGATGTCGTCCGTTTCGACCGGCTTAAACGTATCCAGTCCCACGTGCAGCGTGACATATCCCAACTCCACGCCCCGGTCTCGCAGCCGATCGAGTATGCGCGGCGTAAAGTGCAGGCCCGCCGTCGGGGCCGCCGCCGAACCGGGCGTGCGCGAATAGATGGTCTGATACCGTTCCGGATCGCGCAGCGGCGCGTGGATGTAAGGCGGCAGCGGCATCACGCCTAGCGCGTCAAGCTGATCGT
>JACRBO010000765.1 GCA_016219235.1 Chloroflexota bacterium | reverse complement strand
CGCATGTTGATGTCCCAGCGCAGCAGCGTATAGGCCAGAAACGGCGGATAAATCTGCGGCAACACGGCGTAGCGAATCACTTGCAGCAAATTAGCCCCGGTCGAGGTGATGGCTTCAATCGGGCCAACGTCAATATGCTCGATCTCTTCCGAGAACAACTTGCCCAACGCCGCCACCGAGTGGATCGTCAGTGCGATCAAACCCGCAAACGGGCCTAATCCGATCCACACGACGACGATTAAACCCCAGATGATCGTATCGATCGCGCGCACGACGTTGAGGAACGTGCGCATCACGTAGTAGACGATCATACCGCCCGGCACGCGCGCCATGATGTTGTGCGCGGCCAGAAAACTCAGCGGAATCGCCAGTAGCGTCGAGAGGAACGTCGCCATCAGGCCCAGCGCAATCGTCTCAAAAATCTTGCCCGGCACAAACTCGCCGTCTTTGGTGCGGCCAAAAATCTCGCCGAAGGTCTCGCTCAATTTCAGCGGGCCGACCTCTTCCTCAAAACGCACTTGAATCAACTGCTGTGGCGCGGCCGACGCCACGCCCGCAAACGCCGGGACTTTGATCGTCGCCTCGACGCGGCCGGCCGTGTCGGTCTGCGCCACAACTGCCTGATTGTCCTGCCGCACCTGCGCTTCGTTGGAGCCGTCCAAATCGTACAGCCAATAGAACCGGCCCGTCTTATTGGGTGCAAAGCCTTCGCCCCGCAGGGTAATCGTGTCGCCCACCGCGCCGCACCGCGGCTCGACGGTCAGGCGCGGCAGTGTGTCCGGCGGCGCGGGCACCGGTTGATCGCACGGCAGGTCGAATTGCACCTGTGCAATTTGCAGCGATTTGTCACGCATCACCAGGTCGGGATTGACCAGGGAGCGCAACACGATCTGAGCATCGCTGAAGCGTGATGCCAACCGTCCGAGATTCACATCTGTCGCAATCCAGCCGATGACAAAGACGATGATGACGGGCAACGTAAACGCGATCCAGCGCGGGGCCGATCGGTCGTCTGCTGCCCGATGGGCATCGGCCACGTTCCAGATCCAAAACGCCGCCAGCAGGATCGACAGCCAGCTCACCACCGTCGAACCAAGATCGATCAGACCGATCTTGAAGTTGACGAGTCCCCAATGGATCAACAGCGCCAGACTCAGCGTCGTGATGAAGATCGCTGCGCCGCGCGGCCGCCGGCCGGCATACGCCTGCCCCGCGCCGGGGATGAACAGCGAGAGTACGCTTGCTAACAACGCTCGATTGGAAGGAGAATTACGGTCGGGTGAGATCATGCGATCGGGGTGTGGGGGAGATCTGAAAACTACACAATGGTGACGCGCTCGGCTTCCTGGCCGTAGATCGCTTTGAACTGCGCGTCGTCGATTTCGTTCGGCAAGCCTTCAAAGACCAGCTCGCCGTCCTTCAAGGCAATGGCGCGCGTGGCGTAGCGATGCACCAGATCGAGAAAGTGCAGACTGCACAACACGGTGATGCCGCTCTCTTTGTTCATCTGCTCCAGATATTTCAAGATCGTGTGCGCCAGCACCGGATCGAGCGAAGCCACCGGCTCGTCGGCCAGTACGAGTTTAGGTTCTTGCATCAACGCCCGCGCAATGCCCACGCGCTGCTGCTGCCCGCCAGAGAGCGAATCGGCGCGCACGTAGGCTTTGTCTCGCATGCCCAGTTTTTCCAGGTTCTTCAGAGCACGCTCTTTATCTTCCGGCGAAAAATGATTGATCAGGCTGTGCAGCGGGTTGACGTAGCCCAGACGCCCTGCCAGGACATTCGTAATGACCGGCGCGCGCTTGACCAGATTGAACTGCTGAAACACCATGCCGATCTGCCGCCGCATCCGCCGCATCTCAGTCGCCGGCAGCGCCGTGATGTCGGTGCCGTCCCACAGGATCTTACCGGAGGTCGGTTCGATCAGCCGGTTGATGCAGCGCAGCAGCGTCGATTTGCCCGAGCCGCTCAGACCGATCACGGCCAGGAACTCGCCGTCCCGTACCTCGAAACTGACGTTCTTCAGCGCCTGCGTGCCATTGGGGTAAGTCTTGGTGAGGTTTTGAACCTTGAGCATGGGCCTTATCCAAAACCTGACAGGTCTTGCGGGCCTGTCAGGTTTTCTCGAAACGGGGTGGGGTTACTTCACGAGCTGAGCCGGATCGACGCCCGCTTTCGTCATCAATCCGCGGAACGCATCGTAGAAGGTCGGCTCGATCTTGGCCAGGCCGCGATAGCTGTACAGGTTGCGCAGCATCGCTTTGCCGCCAGTATCTCCGGCGATGAACAACAGGCCCTTGACGGTAGTGTCCTTGATCGTCTGATCGAGGTCCTTGATGAACTGCATGCCGTCGTTGGGGATGTTGTCGGTCACGTACAACTGATCGACCTTGTCGAGGATATCCGGGTAGCTCTCTTTAATCGGGTTGGAGTCGGTGCGCACGTCGACGAAGGTTGAGCCGGCGTCACAGTCGCCCTTATACACCGCGATGGCGACGTTGTCGTGCGAGCCTGCATTCTGGGTGGCCTTGAAGTCCTTATCAGGATCGATGCCATTCGCCTTCAACACGATCCGCGGGATGATGTAACCCGACGTCGAGTTCGGCTCGACGAAGCAGAACGTCTTGCCCTTCAGATCGGCCAGCGTCTTGATGCCGGACGCTTTGCTGGCGATGAACTGGCCTTGATAGAAATTCTCCAGCTTGCCTTTGTACGTACGCAGCGCCACCAAGGCAGGTTCGATGCCGTACTTGGACTGGGCCAGCAAAATCGAGAACGTGTTCAAGAAACCGATCTGCGCCTTGCCCGCGCCCATCGCTTCGATCGAGGCCGCGAAACTGGTGCCGACTTCGATCTTGTAGGTAAGACCCGTGATCTGACTCAAGCAGTCGGCGATTTCCGTACCGGCCTTGGTAATCGTGGGCACGTCACCAGAAGGGACAAATGTCATCACAATCGGCTTTTCGGCGGAACCGAGCGCGCCCGCCGCGACGGTGGGCATGCCATCCATCTTGGCACAGTTGGGCGGTGGTACCGTCGGCGTAGCCGCCGGGGCGGCCGGCGCCGTAGTCGCTTGCGCGGCGGGCGGCTGCGCAGGGGCCTGTGTCGGCGCAGGCGCGGCCGCGGGCGCACAGGCCGACAACGCCATCGACAGCAGGGCAATCAAACTCAACATCTGAAACAACGTACGCTTAGTCATGTTCTCCTCTTTCTCCTTATTGATATTGAAGCGGTTCACGGACGAGGTTCTCAAACGTGGCTGATAGGACCGGCATCAATCACCCCCTTGGTTGAAACTCCAGGCCCGATTTCAGCGCCGGGCGACGCGGTCATCGGGTGACATGGTACAACACTTGACGACAGATGGCAAGTAATCTGAGGTTAGATTTTCTTAACCTGCGGCACTTCGCCTCGCCTATTTCAGAACCAACACGGGCTGCGGATCAACACGCTGATTGATCGCCGCAATTTCCACGTCTTCATGAATTAAGGCGGCAAAGAAACTGACCGGATTACGCTGGGGAATGTCCGTAATCGTCACCCCGCCGGTGACGACGGCCCGGGTGCCGGGCGGCAAGTAGTAGTACTTCTGACCGTCGATTTCCTTAACGATGAGATCCGCTGATCCGCCGACGGCCCATCGAAACGGATAGTTGGTCTGCATGACCTCACTGCCGATCGCCACCCGCCACACACCAGACTCCTCGGCAAATTGCGGCCAGTTGAAAGTGAGTTCGGTGCTGGTGTAGACGTAACCCGGCAGCGGGCCACTCGTCCGAATCGGCACTGCGCCGTAGTTTTCAACTGTCAGGGTGAAATACAATGTATCACCCAACAGCAGAGAACTCTTCGAGAACTCCACGGCCCCATCGACGATCTCCGCACGCGGCACGCCGCCGTTGGCAATGGTCAAGGTGTCGGTCGCCACGACTACCTGCCCCACTTTGTCCTCGGCGCGCGCCGTGATGACGTACGTGCCGTCGGGCGGCGGCTCCGCGCCCAGATCGACGCCGGCATCGTAATCAAATTCGTGCAGGCCCGCTTCGCCCGGCTTACGCCCTGCTCCCTCTTTCTCAGCCAGCGGATACGGCGCGCAATCGAGATTGGGTTGATCGAGCGGCGGGGTGACTGAGCCGTTGCACAGGCTATTTTGCAGCGTCAAAAACAATGTGGCCGGTTTGTTCAGCGCCACGTTAATCGTGGCCCGATCGGAAATGCCGTCCCGATTGGGCGTAAACTCTTTGGGCAGCACGGACATCTTGGTGATTTGTGGCGGCTCGGCTTCGCCGCCGCTGATCGTCAATTGGCCTTGAGTTGGCTGGCGCAGCTCCGCCGCTTGATCAGTGGCCTCGATTGTCCAGGTGTAGTCACCATCAGGCAACAGTTGGCCGTCGATCACGCCGCCGAAAAGCACATCGTACTGGCCCGCCGAACGCGGCTGATCGCGGCGGAAGGTGTACACCCGATTATCCGCCGACACGAACTGGATCGAGACGGTCGCATTGCGGCTCAATTCATAATGAATCAAGGTCGCATCGGCCGCCCCATCGGCGTTGGGCGAGATCGTCGCGGGCAACATCGCCGCCTTCGATAGCAACTCACCTGAACCGCAGCCGGACAAAATCGTGACCACCACCATCAGCAGAAAAATTCGCACGAATGAACGCAACTCAGCCTCCAATTTCTAACGTCCAATCTCCAACTTCCAGCAGCAAACTCTAACCGAACCAGGTTGAATCGTCAAGCGCTTTGCGCCGTGGGCGAGATCGGTTACAATCTCGCTCCCACTCTTTTGGAGTTGATCATGCGCACCTATTTCGAAGCCTTAACCTATCTCAATCGATTCATCAGTTACGAGCGGCAACAGCCCGCAAAATATTCGCCGGACACGCTCAACCTCGATCGAGTTCACGCCCTGCTCGATCGACTGGGGCGACCCGATCGAGCCTTTCGATCTATTCACGTCGCCGGGACTAAAGGCAAAGGTTCCACCAGTGTGATGATAGCGTCTTGCCTACGCGCAGCCGGTTATCGCATCGGACTGTATACCTCGCCGCACTTGCACACGTTTCGAGAGCGAATGCGTGTCAACGACGAACTGATTTCGCGCGAGGACTTCGCGCGCCTCGTCGATGAGATTGAACCGCATGTTGAGGCCGTCGCAGGCATCACCTGGTTTGAGATTGTCACGGCACTGGCTTTTCTGCATTTCGCGCAATCCAGGATCGAGGTGGCTGTCGTCGAAGTGGGGCTGGGTGGCCGCTTCGATGCGACCAACGTGCTGACGCCGCTTGCGTCCGTGATCACGCCATTGAGCATGGATCACATGAATTTGCTGGGCAACACGCTGGAGCAAATTGCCTTTGAAAAGGCAGGTATCATCAAACGGCGTATACCCGTCGTCAGCGCGCCGCAGCGCCCCGAAGCATTTGATGTGCTCCGCCGTGTGGCGCGTTTTCGCGCGACGACAGTGACATTGGTTGGACGTGATGTACCTTTCGAACCAGGAGCCACTTCGTTGGCAGGGCAGGAGTTCTCCATT
>JACRBO010000764.1 GCA_016219235.1 Chloroflexota bacterium | reverse complement strand
TTATCCGTTTATAACGCACTGCATCATGAGTATATCACAAAAAAGACACAGAGTCGATACCTGACTCTGTGTCTTTTCAACACTAGGCTACTTGCCCGTCGTCAGGTACTCTACCGCCCGATCGAGTTGGGTGTCGATCTTGGGGTCGTCGCCGGCTTCGACGGTGATGTCAGGTTCCAGCCCCTCGCCGTGGATGGCCCGATCGTTGGGCGTAAACCAGCGCGCGATGGTTACCCGCAATTGTGAGCCGTCGCTGAGGCGATTGATCTGCTGGACTGAGCCTTTGCCAAACGACGTCTCGCCGATGAGCTTGCCCCGCCCCCGATCTTGAATGGCCCCGGCGACGATTTCAGAGGCGCTGGCCGAGCCGCCGTTGATCAACACAACCAGCGGCACATCCTGCGCGGCGCCGTCGTCGTCCGATCGGAACACGCGCTGCTCGCCGTCTTTGGTGCGCTCATACAACACCACTCCCTCGTTTAAGAAGAGGTCGGCCACGGCAATGGATTGATCCAGGAAGCCGCCCGGATTGCCGCGCAGGTCTAAAATCAGGCCCCTGGGGTTGTTGGCCAGCAATTGACGGATCGTGTCATCCAACTGCTGCGCAGTGGTGGAAGAATCGAATTTGCTGAGCGCGACGTAGGCAATGTCGTCGATCAGCCTGGACTCGACCAATTTGATCTCGATCGTGGCGCGGGTCACGTCGACGGTAAACGGCTTATCTTCGCCACGGATGATGGTGAGTTTCACCACCGTGCCGGCCGGGCCACGCACTTTGGCCACCTGCTCCGAAAGGTCGTCACCTATCATGGATTCGCCATCGACTTCGGTGATCAGGTCGCCGGCCTTCAAGCCAGACTGTTCAGCCGGTGAATCCGCGTACACCCGCGAGATTTGCAACACGCGCTGCTTGTTCAACTGCACCACCGCGCCGATGCCGCTGAACGAACCAGTCGAGTCTTCCTCGATCAGTTTGGCCGAGGACGGCGTCACGAACGAGGTGAACTGGTCTTCCAACCCAAAGATCACACCGCGAATAGCGTTGTAGGCCAGATTCTGCGCATCAGGCAAATCATCGCCGTAATATTCGGCCTTGAGCGTCTGCCACGCCTCCCAGAAAATCTTGAACTCGGCTTCTTCGTCGGCGGGCGAACTGGTGCTGGCTGCCGGCGCTTCGGCAGCGGGTGCCTCGGGCGAGACAGGCCGCGCGGTTGTCGGAACATCGATCGGTTTGGCGCTGACCGCCGCCCCGCCACTGGCCGCATAGCCCAGCATAAAGCCCGCGGAGCCAATCGCCACTGCCAGAATCACCGCCATTAAGCCAATCAGTAATCTTCGACCTGAATTATCCATGGATCTCCCTGATTCTTGAAAAGGTGACAGGGTGAAGGGGCGACAAGGTGAACCAGTTCAACCGGATCACCTTGTCACCTTTTCACCTCTTCACCCTGTCACTTCGTCAATTCTTCAATCGCCTTCATCAACTGCGGATCACGCCCGGCATTCACATCATCCGGCGTGCGACTAGCCAACACATCGGGCGTCAAACCTTTGCCCGTGATCTGCCGCCGATTGGGCGTCAACCATTGCGCTACCGTGACGTGCAGCGATGAACCATCGGACAGCGGCAGAATGTTTTGCACCGAACCCTTGCCGTACGTCTGATCGCCGATCAACTTGCCGCGCTGTCGATCTTGAATCGCGCCCGCCACAATCTCCGAAGCGCTGGCCGTGCTGCCGTTGACCAGCACCGCGATCGGCAGGTCGCGCGCCGCGCCTTTGACGTTAGCCTGAAACTCTCGATCGCCGCCGGTGCGCCGCGCCTCGATCACGACGATACCATCGACAAACTGGCTGGCAACATCCACGCCTGAATCGAGCAGACCGCCGCCATTGTCACGCAGATCTAGAATCAATTTTGTCGCGCCCCTGGAGCGTAAATCGTCGATGGCACGCACCAGTTCGTCTTTGGTGGGCTGTGCAAAGATGCTAATCGCCACGTAGCCAATCGACGGCGCCTCGCTGAGCACGCGCCACGTCACCGATGGCACATTGATCTCGGCGCGGGTGATGGTGAACGTCAAAGCACGCGTCTCGCGCAGCACCTCGATGGCTACTTGCGTGCCTACTTCGCCGCGCAGTAGTTGCGAAATGGCGTCGAAATTCATGTCCGGCGTAATGGCCTGCCCGCTCACCTTGACGAGCACATCGCCTTCCAGCACACCCGCCTGTGCCGCCGGCCGATCGGGAAACGGCGACAGCACGATACGGCCATCCGCCTCACGCCGCACGGTCGAGCCGATACCGCCGAACTTGCCCGCCAATTGCTGGCTTTGCTGCTGTGTCGCGGGCGGCTCGAAGAACGAGGTGTAGGGATCATTGTACGCCTGAAGCATGCCGCGGATCGCGTCGTACGTCCGCACCGTCTCCGACGGCACCTGCCCGTAAAACGAGCCTTCGGCCGCTTCCCAGGCTTCGCCATACAGGCCCGTTGGACTGTCGCCCAGTTTCAGCGGCGAGACAGGCAACAGCGTCGGCGCAAGCAGCAACCCCGCCACGAAGGCCGCTTCGATCAACAGCCCTATAAACAAAATCCCGGCGGCACGCCGGAATGATAATCGCACGGCACTCACTTTCGACCTGAATCTGGGGCGATTCTAACACACCCACACAGGCGCGACAAGACACTTCCTTGTGTTATACTACGGCTCGATTAAGGCCAGCTTAACCGGAGGTTGAGATGCCCGATCAGATGGCGATCTACCGCGAGCAGGCCCGGCAGTATGAGAACCTGGTCAATCACGAAGATTATCAACACAACCTGGGTCCGGCGCTCTCTGCCATCCGATCGTTCGATCAAGTCGATTGGGTCGAGTGGGGCGCGGGCACCGGTCGATTGACCGACCTGGCGGCCCCCACCGCCCGATCGATCGTGGCGCTCGACGCTTCAGCCGCGATGCTGGCTGTCGCCGCCGACAAACTCCGGCAAATCAACGGCCTGAAGTGGCAGATCGCCGTGACCGAGCATCGACACGCCCCCCTGCCCGATCGATGTGCGGACATCGCCATCGCGGGTTGGACGATCATCTACCTGTCGTCCAAGTTCGTGCCCGATTGGCAGGGCGCGCTCCGACAGGCCATCGGCGAGATGCAGCGCGTGCTGCGGCCGGGTGGCGCGCTGATCATCATCGAGACATTGGGGACCGGCTACACCGAACCCGCACGGCTTTATCCTGATTACTATGATTTTTTGGAGCAAGACTTAGGCTTTCAACACAAATTCATACGCACTGATTATCAATTCGGTTCAGTGGATGAAGCCGTTGAAGGCTTAGGCTTTTTCTTCGGTGAACGGTTCGAACAGGAAATTCGCGACAATCACTGGGACAGCGTGCCGGAATGTACGGGCATCTGGTGGAAGGTCGTTTAGTCTGATAGTGCAATAGTCGCGTAGTCCGGTAGTCAACGTCATTCCCGCAGGCTTCTGGCGGGAATCCAGTAGCCAATCGTGGATGCCCGACGAATACGTTCGGGCATGACAATGCGCAACAATCAACACGGATTCCACCCATCAGCCGTGAAATCCGTGTAATCCGTGGTTCAAGAGGACATCATGCGAGACGTGAGTATCATCGGGATCGGCCAAGTGCCGATCGGCGATCGGTGGGACAAGCCGATCTATTTTCTGGCGGTCGATGCAATGCTGGCCGCGCTGCAAGACGCGCACGCCGAACAGATCGAGAGCGTGTACGTGGGCAACATGCTGTCCAGCACGCTGTCGGGCCAGGATTTGCTATCGGGCCTGCTGACGGACGAAGCAGGCTTGCGCGGCATCGAGGCGGTCAAAGTCGAAGCCGCGTGCTCATCGGGCGGTGCGGCTTTTCGCGAAGCGTATCTGGCCGTCGCCAGCGGGCAAATCAATTTCGCGCTGGTGTGCGGCGTCGAAAAGATGACGGATCATCCCGGCGACGAGATCACGGCGGGCCTGGTCAGCGCGTCGGACTCCGATTGGGAATCGGCCGTGGGCGACACCTTCGTTGCCATCAACGCGCAGTTGATGCAGCGCTACATGTACGAATACAAGGTGCCGCACAGCGACTTTGCCCCCTTCCCCATCAACGGCCACCGCAATGCCATGCACAACCCGTACGCGATGATGCACTATGAACTGACCCAGGCCATGTTCGACAAAGCGCGCATGATCGCCGACCCGATCAATCTGCTCGACTGCTCGCCTG
>JACRBO010000756.1 GCA_016219235.1 Chloroflexota bacterium | reverse complement strand
CCAGAGTCACCGGCTTCGGCGTGCTGGAAGTTGTCAAGGGCGACCCGGCGCTGCGCCACCTGCCCATCATCGTCATCTCGGCCGCGGGTGAACTGAAGAACGCGGTGCGCAGCATCGAGTTGGGCGCGGAAGATTTTCTGTCCAAACCGTTTGAGACTTCCATTCTCAAAGCCCGCATCGGCGCCTCGCTGGAACGCAAACGACTCCGCGATAACGAACAGGCCTATCTGCGCCTGATCGAGCAGGAGCGCGCCACTTCCGAACGGCTGCTGCTCAACGTCCTCCCCAAACCCATCGCCGACCGGCTGCGTGAAGAACGCCGCCTCATCGTCGATCAGCTGCCGGCCGTGACGGTGCTGTTTGCCGACATCGCCGACTTTACGCTGCTGGCCGCGCGCGTCTCACCGGAAGAATTGATCGAATGGCTCAACGACGTGTTCTCGGCTTTTGACGACCTGGCCAACACGTACGGCCTCGAAAAAATCAAGACGATTGGCGATGCCTACATGGCGGCGGCGGGGCTGCCCACCGCCCGCCCCGATCACGCCGAGGCCGCCGCCGCGATGGCGCTGGGCATGCTCGATCGGGTGAGCGGCATGACCACCCCGCACGGCGATCCGTTCCACATCCGCATCGGCATGGACAGCGGCCCCGTCGTAGCGGGCGTGATCGGCACCTCCAAGTTCAGTTACGATCTGTGGGGTGATGCCGTCAACACCGCCAGCCGCATGGAAGCCCACGGCCTGCCCGATCGCATTCAGGTGACGCCCGCCACCTATGAATTGCTGTGCCCGCGCTTCAAACTGGAAGAGCGCGGCCTGATCCCGGTCAAGGGCAAGGGCGACATGCAGACGTACTGGCTGTTGGGTCGCGCGCTCAACGGAAAATGACCCGCCGTGCTTTCGCGCTATGGGCAGTCGTTGCCCTGCTCTGGGCCAATCTCCCGGTCCTCATCGGCTACGCATCCTCCACGTCGGACAATCGCTTTGGCGGTTTCTACCTCTACGAACAGGACGGCTATTCCTACCTGGCTAAAATGCGGCTGGGCGCACACGGCGCCTGGGACTTTCACTTGCCGTACACCAGCGAAGATGAATATCAAACGGGCGGCTTGGTTTATCCCTTCTATTTGATCCTCGGCAAATTACCGCTCGATCCGGCGTTCGTGTATCACGCCGCGCGCTTGATCGGCGGCCTTGGCCTGTTGATCGCACTCTATCGCCTCCTCACCCGCTTCATCAGCGATCAACGCTGGCAGTTATGGGCGTGGTGGCTGCTGCTCTTCAGCGGCGGCTGGGGCTTGCTCTATAGCTTCATCGATCCGCGCTATGTCGCTTACGAACTCGTCGCCCCCGATGCGTCGATCTTCTCGATGCTGTATGGCCCGCCCCACATCGTGATCGGTGCAGCGTTATTGTTGATGTGGATCGACTACACGCTGGACTCATTCCAGGCCGATCGAGCGCAGCTGCCCCAACGGCTGCTGATCGCCAACGGGTTGGGCGCGCTGACGGCGCTCTCGCGCGAAGCCTACGGCCCCGCTTTTGCCGGGATTTTTGCCGCCTATTTGATCGCGCTCGCCCTTCAACGCCGCGCCATTCCGTGGCGAGAAAGTTTCATCGTCGCATTGTCATCGATCACCGCCGGCGCGTATGGCATCTACCTCATCATTGCCTTCCGCACCAGTCCCGGTCTGGCCGCATGGTCAGCCCAGAACGAATTTACTTCACCCGCCCTGATCGATCTGCTGTTAGGCTTTGCGCCGCTCATTCTATTGGCAGGCTTTGGCCTTTGGCTCTTTCGCTCTCACGCACCACGCACCACGTACCATCGCGAAGCATCCCTTTGGGACTCATTCCTCGTCACTCGTTACTCGTCACTGCTTCTCGCCTGGCTCCTCATCAGCCCGATCATGGCCTATCTGCCCATCGAGATTAGCCGCCGTCTGATCGTGGGCTGGCAAATTCCGCTCAGCATCTTCGCTGCGTATGGGCTGCTTCAACTATGGCGCAGGCGACGCGTCTTCGCTGCTGCGGCCTCGATCATCGTATTGCCCGCCACATTTCTGATCATTATGGGCGGCACAACGCGCGTGATGGCGCAGCAACCACCGCTGTATCAATCGGCAGACGAACTGGCTGCATTGAACTGGCTCGGCGCGAATACAACCGATCGAGACGCGGTGCTGAGCGATTGGCGCTTCGGCAATCTCGTGCCCATCTATGCCGACGCGCGCGTGTTCATCGGCCACCCCATCGAAACGATTGATTTCAAGACCAAACCGGCGTTAGTCGATCAGTTCTTCACTTCCGCCGACTCTGCTCAGCGCCACGACCTCATCCAACGCTGGCACATCACCCTGATCGCCGCCGGGGCCGATCGGGTGTTGGCTGATTTCCCCGTAGCGTTTCAATCGGGCCGCTACACGCTTTATCGCGCTGTTCCTTAATCATCGGTGCTATAATTGCCGCGCATCCAACAGCCAATTTCTAACTTCCAACTTCCAATCTCCACCCCACCTCAAGGAGCCATATGGACGTTAAAGTCTTGCAGGGTTCGATTGAAACGACCGCCGCCGATGTCTTGATTGTTAACCTGTTTGATGGCGTTGAACTGCCCGCCGGGGCGACCGGCGCAGTGGACAAGGCGCTCAACGGCGCGATTACGGACATCATTCGCGGCGGCGATTTCCGCGGCAAGTTGAACGAGATCGCCGTGCTGTACACGCGCGGCGCACTGCCCGCCGCCCGCATCATCGTGGTGGGTCTGGGCAAAGTGGCTGATTTTTCAGTCGATCGCGTGCGGCAGGCCGCAGCGATGGCGGCGAAGAAAGCGCGTGATCTGGGCTGCAAGTCGATCGCTTCAACGGCGCATGGCGCGGGCACCGGGCAGATCGATCCGGCGCTGGCCGCGCAGGCTGTCGTCGAAGGCACGCTGTTGGGGCTGTACAAATGGACCGAGCATCGGCACGTCTCCGGCGAGCGCGGCCCGATCGAGTCGTTGACGCTGGTCGAGTTTGATGCGACGAAGTTCGCCGCCATCGAAGCGGGCGCGCGCGCGGGCGAAGGCATCGGCATCGGCGTCAACCACACGCGCGATCTGGTCAACGAGCCGCCCAACTACTTGACCCCGGCGAAGTTGGCCGAAGCCGCGCAGCGCATCGCGGCCGAAGCGGGCGTGAGCTGCATCGTACACGACGTCGAGTGGATTCGCGCGCAGAAGATGGGTGCGCTGTTGGGCGTGACGCAAGGCTCGATCAATCCGCCGCAGTTTATTGAATTGGAATACAAAGGCTCTGACGCCGCGCCGCTGGTGTTTGTCGGCAAGGGCATCACGTTCGACAGCGGCGGCATCAGCCTGAAGCCCGCCGACGGCATGGAGGCGATGAAGGATGATATGGGCGGCGCAGCGGCCGTCATCGGAGCGGTAGCCGCGATTGCGCGCCTGAAGCTGCCCGTGCATGTGGTGGGCCTGGTGCCGACGTGCGAGAAT
>JACRBO010000755.1 GCA_016219235.1 Chloroflexota bacterium | reverse complement strand
CTTTACGATCCGAAGACCTTCATCGCGCACGCGGCGTTGCTGCTTCAGGCTTTCGCCCATTGAGCAATATTCCTCACTGCTGCCTCCCGTAGGAGTTTGGCCCGTGTGTCAGTGCCAATGTGGGGGGTCACCCTCTCAGGCCCCCTACCCGTTGTTGCCTTGGTAGGCCATTACCCTACCAACTAGCTGATGGGGCGCAGGCCCCTCCCAAAACGGATTGCTCCTTTAGTCAACAAGCCTCTAAACTCGTTGACCACATGGGGTATTAGCAATCCTTTCGGACTGTTATTCCCCGCTTTGGGGTAGGTCACCTACGTGTTACTCACCCGTCCGCCACTGAAGTACCCCCGAAGGGGCCTCTTCGTTCGACTTGCATGTGTTAGGCACGCCGCCAGCGTTTATCCTGAGCCAGGATCAAACTCTCCGTCAAGAAACTGCATAGTCCGAAGACTAAAAGGTTTGACGTAGAACCCAGGCTTCTCTTTCTTCCTATCACTTTTCAGTTGTTAAGGTGCTTACTGCCGCTCACCAGAGCGGGCAGATGTTACCACTCAGCGATTCACTTGTCAAGGGGCAATTTTATTTTGGCCGACTGGCGAATAAAACGCGCTGATGATGCCGCTTAAGCGGACCATCAGCGCGAGACGCAACGACTACCCTGTTTTACAAAGGTGGTCTCAACTAACTGAGTTGGTTGCGCCTCGCCTCCTGTACTTCGGTTGTCAGGTCTTTCCGAGAACTTCATCGAACGAGACCGTGTCGCTCACTGCATTGGCGATTATAGTCAGGAAAGTCGCCGTGTCAAGCCCCAACTTCCTTAAAAGTTATGGATCGCACAATTACATCTCGCGGCGGCCTTCCAGAGCACGCGCCAACGTTACCTCATCAGCATACTCTAGGTCCCCACCCATTGGTAGACCCCGTGCCAGGCGCGTAACCTTGATATTCTGCGCCATCAACTTCCGTTGGATATACATCGCCGTGTTCTCGCCTTCCAGACTCGGATTCGTGGCGAGAATGATTTCCTTCACGTTGCCGCTCACCACCCGATCGACCAACTCGCGAATACGCAAATCCTCCGGGCCAACACCATCCATCGGCGATATAACACCGTGCAAGACATGGTAGAGTCCATGATATTCGCGCGTGCGTTCGACGGCCATCACATCTAATGGTTCTTCGACCACGCAGATCGCGCTGCGATCACGTTCTTCGCTCAAACAGATTGGACACGGACTATGCTCCGTGATGTTGAAGCAGATCGAACAAAACTGAATCCGATCGCGCAGTTCCTTGAGCGCATCCGATAACTCGATCGCTTCATCGCTCTGTGAGCGGATCAAGTAATACGTCAGCCGTGACGCCGACTTCGGCCCGATGCCAGGCAGTCGCGAAAAGGCTTCAATCAAGCGTAAAACTGGCGGTGGTGTAGTGTCCATCGATTACTCGTTCGCTGCGCTTACAGCCCCGGAATCCCCAGTCCGCCCGTCAGCCCTTGCAGCTTCTGCGCGGCGTGGGTCTGCGATCGTTCAATCGCTTCGTTCACGGCGGCTACCAGCAAATCTTGCAGCATCTCCACATCAGTTGGATCGACGACGTCGGGCTGCAACCTGATAGACTTGATGCGTTGATTGCCCGTCACCACGATGGTGATCGCCCCGCCTCCGGCGGTGACTTCAATCGTTTCATCAGCCAACGCTTCTTGCGCCTTAGCCATATCTTGCTGAAGTTTCTGAATCTGCCCCAGCATCCCGCCGCCCATGCCGCCGCCAAAACCACCACGTTGTTTCATGCTTGCGCTCTCCTGATTATCGATTTTGAACGGGCGTGACCTTCGCGCCCAACTGCATCGCCGCACGGATCATCGGATCATCCACCAGCGAGCGAACCAGCACTTTCTGATCGAGCAGTTCGCTCAGCACATCTTCGACTAAACGCTGACCTTTGCCGGATTCAAATTTGCTTTTCAAAGTGTCCGTGGTCCAGCTCAAGATCACCGTCTCGCCCTCGACGCCGAGCAGATGACAGCTCTTCAACAAAGCCTCAGTCGGCACGTGACGCGCCTTAACTTCATGCATGACCTCAGGCCAGCGCGACTGAACTTCTTCCAGCGAAAAAGCCGCGCCCTCTACATGAGCAGGCTCGGCCGGAACCGATAGCGCTTGTACCGCTGGTTGTATGGACGCAGACACATTCGATGGATGTTGTTCGACAACGGGTTGAGGTTTCGCCGCCGGCTGAGGCGCCTGACGAACGGCCGGCGCTGCCGCGGCGACCACAGTCGCTACCGCCGGTTGCTGCAGCGATTCAATCAAGGCCAATTCCAGCGGCAATTGCGGCTGCCAGCCGCCGCGCAGATCAGACGCGGCCTGGTTGAATAACTTGATCGCGCGCGTCAGCCGATCGAGTTCCAGGCGGGCTGCTTGCGCTTCAAATTGTGTTCGTTGCTCGTTTGATAGATCAATCAAGCGCCCTTCGCCCAATTTGATCAGCATCACGGCGCGCAGCTGCTCCACGATCTGCCGTGCGAATTGCCGCGCATCCGCCCCGCTATCGATCGCATGATTGATCGCATCCAGGCCGCCGGCTGCATCAACATGGCCCAGGGCGTCGAGCACATCGTTGACCCAGCGTAATGAGCCGGCCCCTAACGCCGCCTGCGCGCGCTCAAGCGTGATGTCCGCGCCGCCGGCCGCCAGCTGATCGAGCAAGCTCACCGCATCGCGCATCGAGCCGGTGGCCTGCCGCGCGATCAACGTCAGTGCGCCTGCTTCAGCAGTCAGTCCTTCCTCATCGACCAGATGCTGCAAGCGCGAACTGATCTCGCCCAGCGTCAATCGTCGAAAGCCAAAGGGCTGGCAACGCGACACGATGGTGGCCGGGACCTTCTGCGGATCCGTTGTCGCCAGCACGAAGATCGCATGCGGAGGCGGTTCTTCCAGTGTTTTCAATAACGCATTGAAGGCCGGTTCCGTCAGCATGTGGACTTCGTCGATGATGTAGACTTTGTAACGCGACTGGCCCGGCGCAAAATTGATCTTGTCGCGCAGATCGCGAATCTCGTCGATGCCGCGATTGGACGCCGCGTCGAGTTCGATCAGAT
>JACRBO010000752.1 GCA_016219235.1 Chloroflexota bacterium | reverse complement strand
TCTGAAATGCACCACTGGTTGTATGGATCAATCAGCATGATCGCGTCCGGCGAGGCTTCGAACAGGGTGCGAAATTGAGCACTGCTTTCCTTCAGCGCCGCCTCCGCCCGCTGGCGTTCGACCAGCTGAACCTGCAGGTGCTCATTGACGCTTAGCAATTCGGCCGTACGTTCGGCGACTCTTAGCTCCAGTTCTTCCTTGGACTCGCGGAGCACTTCCCCGGCCCGCTTGTGATCGGTGATGTCGCGGACGATGCCGACCAGCCCCACGATCTGCTCCGCCCGATCGTACAACGGCACTTTGGTGGTCAGAACCCAACGCGGCTGGGCGTCCACGTCACTGGCGCGTTCTTCACGGTTGAAGATGGGCCGGCCGGACTGCATGACGGCCAGGTCGTCGGCTTGATACTGGGCCGCCAGATCAGCCGGATAGAAGTCAAAGTCGTTTTTGCCCAGGAGCGTTTCTGGATCGGCCACGCCCATCGCGTGCGCGTCGCTCTGGTTGCACAGGATGAAGCGGCAAGCTGTGTCACGGGCAAAAATTTGATCGGGCACGATGTCGATCACTGTTCGCAGCAGGTTGCGCTCTTGCAACAGCTTATCTTCAATTCGTTTACGCTCGGTGATGTTGCGCAAGGTCAGCACGCGGCCCAGCAACCGCTGGCGTTGATCTTTTAGCGGCGAGAGGCGCAATTCGTACCAGCGTTGGGCCTCGCCTGAGTCGGTGGTGATTTCTGCCCGGGCTTCCAGGGCGTCGCTGAAACGCTCCAGCAAATGCGGCCACGCGCTGAATATCTCTGTGGTCGTCCGGCCAAGCGCCTGCGACGCTGACAGGCCGATCAGGTGTTGCGCAGCCGGGTTGATGTCGACCACACGGCTCTGGGCGTCCAGCACGAGCATACCATCCTGCATTTCTTCCACCACCCGGTTACGCGCGACGGGCAACAGCTCGATCAGCTGGAAACCCAAAATAGCCCAGGTAAGCGCTACGACGCTGAGCGCAAAAGCAAACGGCGTCAAGTCGAGATTGGGAATAGGGCTGCGTTGGGCGACGTACAGGATATTAGCCACCCAGGGTATCAGGACGGCTATGAGCAGCGCGGTGGCTTGCCGGCGATAGACGCCTTGCCTGCGGACAATTGAGCGCACAATGAACCTGGAGCCCAGCAACAGCAACACGGTGGAATATGCCCAATAGATCCAGAACCAGAAACCGTGTGAGACATCGAGCGTTGAGAAATTGCCAGTGGTCACAACGCGAACTTCCGACCAGATCCAATGGTGAGCGTCGTTGGTCAAGGCCAGGGCGAGCGTCATGAGGGGCAAGACCGTCAGCAGGGCGATAGTCCGATACGCCAGTCGCTGGTCGGGGTTGAAATAATCGAACGCAAAGATAAACCACATCACAGGCACAGTGGCAATCCCAAAGTATTGGACCTTCCCCCAGAATTCTTTGGTAGGCTGATCGACACCGGCGATCTCCAACGCATACCCTGCCGACCAGACCATGACCGCCAGGGCCAGCAGCCCAAGTGCTGGCGCGCCTCGGACGGCGCGACGCCGCCCAACGTAGACGGCCGCCCAGCCCGAAACCAGGGCCGCACCCATGAGGGGCAGCAGATAGGGGGAGTATTGAAACTGCATGGCAGATCCTTTGGCCTGTTTCTGTTAAAGTAGCGCACCGCAGCGTGCGGGCTAAGTCGTGAAACTTTGTTTCAGCTTTCTAATCATTGTATAACACATTTGATCTTTCAGGAAAGAATTGCCAGCAATATCTTAACAGGCGGCACACCGTTATTTTACGTTGCAGGGCGCTTCGCGAGATGCACACACACGAGTCTGAGATGTCAGACTCGCGCGTATTTGATCGGCGGCGGGTGAAGGTGTTCACCGCGGTTGCTATTCGTTGAGGTGTGGTATAACGAACGGCGTTGTACTATATTCCACACAGGAGATTCGCAGTGAGTGCCAATACCGTAAGTGCCATCATTACGCCGGAGCAGAAGACCGCGTGCCTGGGTGTCGTCCAGACGCTCAAGACGAACTTGCCGCCGTTGATGGCCTGACGCCCGAGGAGCGACATGGGCGGCTGAAGCTGGGCGAGAAGAGCGAGGGCTTCGTGCGCAAGGCGCTGGAGCTGGCGACCACGGACAACTCGTTTCTGCCGCGCTCGTTTGATGTGGCCGAGATGCAGAAGGATGTCGAGCTGTATTTCACCCTGCAGTCGATCGTGCGCGAGTTGAACCGCGTTGTGGAAGGTATGAACGACACGCTGATGGAAGCGGGCAGCGAGGCGTACGTGGCGGCGCTGACTGTCTATCGGTCGGCGAAGGATAACGGCCAGGGTGAATTGCTGGAAGGCTGGCTGGATGAGTTGGGCCGGAAGTTTGCGCGCAAGGCGGCTAAGGTTGTCGAGCCAACGGTGCCCACCCCTTAAGCCCCGTTGTTTGTCAGGGTGAGTCTGTCTGAGTAGGCAAACACGCCGAAATTCTCAGAATTAACTTTACAGAATCTAAAAATGACTCTCGGAGAGTGCCAGATGACTCTCTGAGAGTCATTTTTGATTCTCTGAGAGTGGATTTTGACTCTCCAGGCGTCAACCTCCAGTCACGTCCAGTCATTTTTGAGGCTTTGAGTATCGAAATTGGCTGACCGAGAGCCAGGAGTCGATTCTCGGAGAGTCAGCGCTGATGCTCAGAGAGTGGCGCTTGCGTCAAACGGAATCGAGGGTTGATTCACGGAGAGTCAGCGCTGATGCTCAGAGAGTGGCGCTTGCGTCAAACGGAATCGAGGGTTGATTCACGGCGAGTCAACGTTGCGACTGTGAGAGTGGCGCTTGAGTCAAACAGAATCGAGGGTTGATTCACGGCGAGTCGATGGTGAGGCTGAGAGAGTGAGACGATGCATAAGACCTGACAGGTGGGCCACGGAATCACCGTCGCTTAAGCAAGTTGGCGGCCCACCAGGTCTTCAGATTGATCGCGCGGGGGTGAGGGCGGACATCTAATCCGCGGGTCAACGTCATGCCCGAACGCTGTAGTCGGGCATCCAGGCTGGCCGCGATGTCGATTGATTGGCTGGTAGGGGCGAAGCATTCGGCAATGAGCTCATGTCGATTGGGATGCCGGGCAGGCCCGCGATGTCGGTCAACGGTGATCCATACGCGAATGCTTCGCCCCTACGTTGTCGCCCTTTCCAAATTCAACGCCAGCAGCCGCGCCAGAATGTCATCGTCGCTGAGGTCAACCGGCCAGCCGTAGGCTGCGAACACCGCCGCGTCCAGTTTGCGATGGGCGTTGTCCAGCCAGGTGGGGCGGGTGTTGTACAGGTTGCGTCAAAGCGTGCCTGCGGTGATTGAGCTTGCCAGAACGTTACATCGAATGAACGATCCAGGTCCTCCAGGCGGCCTCGCCGCTCAACCCTATTTGCGTTCATCGTAGATGATTGCCTCTACTTTCGCTTCTGCTCGATCTTCGCCCAGGTATCCCTCAGCGCGACCGCAAGGTTGAACACCAGGTGATCGGGCGTGGAATCCAGATCAGTGCAGAAGTAACCCTGCCGCTCGAATTGGAACCGATCGCCCGGTTGCGTGCTCGCCAGGCTGCCTTCGATCTGGCAGCCGCTCAGCACCGTCAGTGAATCAGAATTGAGACAACCGAGAAAACCTTCGTCACCGGCTTCGGGATCGGGTCGGTTGAACAACCGATCGTACAGGCGCACTTCCGCCGGAATTGCATGCGCGGCCGACACCCAGTGCAGCGTCGATTTGATCTTGCGGCCATCGGGCGTGTCGCCGCCGCGCGTCGCGGGATCATACGTCGCATGGACTTCCAGCACGCTGCCCGCCTCATCCTTCACCACGCCCGTGCACTTGATGACGTAAGCCGAGCGCAGTCGCACTTCGTTGCCGGGGAACAGGCGATAATACTTGGGCGGCGGCACTTCCTGAAAATCTTCTTGCTCGATGTAGAGCACGTTGCTGAACGGCAACTTCCGCGTGCCCGCGCTGGCATCCTCGGGATTGTTCATCACGTCCATATACTCGACCTGATCAGCCGGATAGTTGTCGATGACCAACTTGATCGGGCGCAGCACAGCCATGCGGCGCACGGCGCGCTTGTTCAGGTCTTCGCGCAGGCACGCTTCCAGCAGGGCCACATCCACCACGCTGTCAGACTTGGCGACGCCCACGCGATTGATGAAGTCGTGGATCGACTCGCGCGTGAAGCCGCGCCGCCGCAAGCCGCGCAGCGTCGGCATGCGGGCATCATCCCAGCCGGTGACGTGGCCTTCTTCCACCAGCCGCCGCAACTTGCGCTTGCTCATCACCGTGTAGTTGATGTTCAGGCGTGCAAACTCGATCTGGCGCGGTGCATAAATTTCCAGTTCGTTCAAGAACCATTCATATAAGGGGCGGTGGATTTCGTATTCGAGCGAACACAACGAGTGCGTAATCCCCTCGATCGAATCACTTTGCCCGTGCGCGAAGTCATACATCGGGTAAATGCACCACTGCTTGCCGCTGCGATGGTGGGCGGGTTCGTGCAGGATGCGATACATCACCGGGTCGCGCATCAGGAAGTTGCCGGACGCCATATCGATCTTGGCGCGCAGCGTGCGTGTGCCATCGGGGAATTCGCCGCTGCGCATGCGCTCGAACAGATCGAGATTCTCCTCGACCGATCGATTGCGCCACGGACTGTCCTTGCCGGGTTCGGTCAACGTGCCGCGATTGGCGCTGACTTCTTCGGGCGTTTGATCGTCGACGTAGGCTGTGCCCTTCTTGATCAACTTCACAGCCATCTCGTACAGTTGCGGGAAATAATCGGACGCGTAATATTCCCGATCGCCCCACGAGAAGCCCAGCCAGGTGATGTCATCCTTGATCGCATCGACGTACTCGACATCTTCCTTGGTGGGGTTGGTGTCGTCGTAGCGCAGATTGCACAGGCCGCCAAATTCCTGCGCGATGCCAAAGTCGATGATCAGCGCTTTGGTGTGGCCGATGTGCAGATAGCCGTTGGGTTCCGGCGGGAAGCGCGTGTGAACCTTG